>CAYTFT010000049.1:0-10477 GCA_964437155.1 uncultured Chitinophagales bacterium
TATACTCATTATTATCATATACCTGTGTATAATATATGTCCTTGCCGGAAAGAAAACTGGAGCGGGAAGGTGCGCAAACGGGAGATGTGCAGAATCCATTCGTAAATAATATGCCCTTTTCCTCTAATGAAACAAGGGCGGGTGTCAGCACCTGCGGTTGCCCGTTAAGCCCTTCCACATAATCATTCAGGTCATCGGCGACGATCAAAATAATATTAGGCTTTACACCCGCCTGGCCAAAGGATAACCCGGGGATGATTACAGAAGATACAAAGAGGCAAAAACCAATTAAAAACCGCGCAATGTGCATGTGTTAAAGATAGGATATTTTTTAGTTAACCATTATAAACCGGATAAGGAGTACCGGTTCTGTCCATTGAGTTGAAATTACGGGATGCAAATGTTAAAATCAGTCTAAAATAATAAAATTAATGTATCACCTCAAACTGACTCACCTCAGCTGCATTTTCCCCTGAAATGCGCAAAATATAGGTTCCGTCCGCAAGATCTTTCACATCCAGATATGTGCTTCCTTCAGCATGCGAAATGGTTTTCATAAACACTATTTGCCCCAGAACATTCATCACCTCAATTGTTGCATTCCCGGGAAATGATTCACCGCTTATGATGAGGGTATTGGATGCGGGATTCGGATACACGCTATAAGCATTCCGGGCAACGCCTTCCCGCACAAGATTTGCAGTGCGTGTAAATATCTTCTGACAGCCATTGCCGTATTCTGCAAAATTTCTGATCTTATAAATTCCGGGAGCAGCATAATAATGGATAGCCGGAATAAAATCTTCCGTAATAAATCCATCGGCAAAATTCCAGTAGGTATTTGTATAACTCCCTGTAATGGAATAATCGATAATGGAAATACTGTTCACCGCTTCATCTTCCAGTAAATTAAATGTTGCATTCGGCGTATTTAAACTGTTGATGTAAATAGATTTATTATCGAATGCGATTACTTTTCCGCTTGCCAGCTCGGTTACCTCACAATAGAACATAATGTGATCACGTGCAGCAAATTCCGCAGCAGGAATCGTTGCCGTATTAAATGAATAGCTGGTTCCGTAAAATACCGCCCCTGTTATACTGTTTGTCCATTTTATCTGATACCCCGCAAGCGCTCCGCCGCCAACAATTGCACCGGCAGTCGAATATAAAGTGGCTTTCAGTTTTATTGTATAGTGATCATTTAAAAAACAGGGGACCGCTTTATTGGAGATCTCAACGACTTGCGCCTCTTCACCATACAGATTTCCACCCGGCATAAATTCTTCCAGGTAATCTTTTACCGGAGCAAATTCGGGATCATCAATAAGATTATTCCATTCATATGGATCAGTTTCGCGTTCTTCACCAATATCATATAATTCTTCTTCATACCCTACATAACTGGAATCACAATAACTGATGGCAAATGTGCCGTCGTTATTTTTTCTATAGCGGATATAATGGTATCGTTTATTTCTTACAGAATAATTTGAAAAACAAGAGCCGACCGTTGTATGTTGTTTATACGTGCTCACGGCCGGTGTTTCGATTTTTGCAGCCGGATTATCGAGCAGGGGAATTAAACTGTTGCCATCAAGGTAATCGGAACCGTCGGCAAATACCGGATACGCCACTCCGGCGAGATCACAAATGGTTGGAAATAAATCAAGCAATGAAACGGTCGCTTCCGTTTGCTGATTGGCAGGTCGCGAAGGATCCACAATAATAAAAGGAACACGTAAATCGGTTTCCCATATACTCCATTTTGTCCAGTGTCTTTTTTCGCCGAGTGAAAAACCATTATCTCCGATCAGAATAATAATCGTGTTTTCTTTTAATGCAGGATGTGCATCGAGTGCATCGAGGACACGCCCCACCTGTGCATCTGCAAATTTTACCGCAGCGATATAATCAATACTGTAGTTTGCATCTGCCGACTGAAATAAAATTTCTTTGCGTTCTTCATCTGTGAGTCCGGGATCTATTTCCGGCAATGGTGATAAACCATCAACAAAAAAATTAATATCATCGTATACTTTTCCGTTGTCGGCAAAGGAACGGGCGATGCCGTCTTCGGGAAGATTATAATAATCCTGAAAGATCGTGTCAGGCTGCGGCGGCATTATTTGTCCGTTATACGGATAAATGCCCGGCGGATCATTATAGGGTTTGTCGAAGGGTTCATCATAAATATTTTGCAGATAATAATCCGGAAAATATTTTTCAGGAATATAGCGCTGACTATGCGGGCGGGAAATGCCAAGACCGAGAAAAAATGGTTTGGAGCAGGTATTTACTGTGCCCGCAGCATACGCATCAATAAACTGAATTGCAGTATCTGCGGCAAGCACATCTTCCATCAGGTATTCAAGTGAATCGGGGATCATGCCCCAGTCAAAATGATCGCCAAAAGAATAATTGCCGAATAAGTCAAGTAATTCCCAGGTATCGCCGTAAGCACTCAGACGGTTCCATGATTTTGATTTATTGCACATGGGTGTGGCTGTTTTATCAAAATCATTTTCCGTGGGGTTATGAAATATTTTATTGATACAGAAAGTAAAATACCCGCCCGAATCTTTTAATATCTGCGGTATTGTATATACTTCTGCGTTATTTTTTTCCGGTTTGAAATTCTCCCTGAATTTATTTTTATAATCTTCATTATTGTAAACCTGCGTATAGTCAATATCTTTTCCGCTGAGGAAGCTGGTACGTGAAGGCGCACAACCGGGATTGTTGGCATACGCATTAATAAATAGCGTTCCGCTTTCGGCGAGCGCAGTAATATTGGGTGTTGATACCTGCGGCTGATCGGTGATCCCTTCTACATAATCGTTGAGATCATCCACCACAATAAAAATAAAATTAGGCTGGGTGGCGGCCTGGGCGAAGGCAATTTCTGCCAGAAAAAGCGGGGCAATAAGCACGAAAAGACTTATGAAAAAATATCCGGTGCGCATCCTGTAAAGATAGGACAACTTCCGCTTCAAGGGGTAGCAGACCTTGCGAAACAGCTTATCCGGAGTGTGAACTGCCTGTTCTATTTAGTGAACGGTGTTACGAACAGTATTATCTCGCAACTTCAAATGGTTCGTTCATTACCATTTCACCACTCGTAAGTTGTAAAATATAAGTGCCTGCCGGCAGGTTTGCCACATCAACCATAAATGTATCGGTAACAGAGTTGTTTGTAAATGAACCGACAATTTCACCGAGTGTATTGTAAATTTTAATTGTGGCTCCGTTGAGTATTTCTTCCACCTGCACCGTGATTTGTGTATTTGCAGGATTAGGGAAAATGGTAAATTCCGGAATCACCACTCCATCCCTTGAAAGATGTGCTGTCTTTTTCGCCATTTTAGAACATCCGTTTCCGTATTGCACCCAGTTTTTAACAGTGTAGGTACCCGGTGCCGCATAATAATGTTTCACCGGCATAAAATCTTCAGTTGTAGTTCCATCGCCGAACTCCCAGTATGTATTATAATAACTTCCGGATATCGAATAGTCAATAACTTCAGCGGATAATGCGGCATCATCTTCTGCAAGATTAAAGGAGGCCATCGGAATATTTGCACCGTTTATATAAATAGTTTTCATGACAAATCCCACCTGGGCGCCGGTAGCCAGCTCAGTAACTTTCAGGTAGAAGGTTATTTTATCATTTGCATTAAAAATAGCTGTCGGAATGTAAGAGCTGTTGAAGGAATATGTTTTTCCATATCCTATTGCACCTGTGAGACTGTTCGTCCATTTTAATTCATAGGGCCCGAGTTCTCCGCTTGGAATGGAAGCGCCTGCAGAATCGTATACGGATGCAGTGAGTTTAAATCCGGTATGATCATTAATAAAACAGGCGAGTGCTTTGGTGGAAACGGAAATAGAGAGCGGACTTCTGTTATACATGGATCCGCCGGGTAAAAATTCCTCCAGATAATCTTTTACAGGTGCATAATCTGAATCGCTGATCAGGTTATTCCATTCATAAGGGTCTGTTTGTCTGTTTTCACCGATATCATATAATTCCTCTTCATAATATTCACCGGTGTAATCACATTCTGAAATTGGAAGATCGCCGTTGTTATTTCTTCGGTATTTAATATAATGAAACCGTTCGTTTCGCACAGAGTAATGCGGATAACAGGAGCCGTTTCCAAAAGCGGATTTTACGGTAGATAAAACAGGATATTCAATATGTTTATTTACATTATTCATGAGTGGAACGATAGAACGCCCGTCTTCATAGCGTGAGCCATCCGGGAATGTGGGCGGGTCCACGTTAGCAAGATCAAGAATAGTCGGATAGAGATCGAGCAAGGATACTGTTCTGTTACAAACCACATTTCCTGTATCGGACGGGTCGACAATAATAAACGGCACCCGCAGGTCAGTATCCCATAAACTCCATTTTGTCCAATGTCTTTTTTCGCCAAGCGAATACCCGTGATCGCCAATAAGAATGATATAGGTTTTATCCTTAACTACGGGATGCGCATTAAGTGCATCTAATATTCGCCCGATCTGCGCATCTACAAACTGCACCGCAGCAACATATCCGGAGACAAGATTTGCACTTGTTGTCATATCAATGATATCTGCACGTTGTGAGTCGGTTAACATCGGATCGATCTCCGGCAGATACGGATATTCTGACGTAAGTAAACTGATATTATCGTACGTGTCGCTGACATCTGCGCAAGCCGTTGCGACGCCTCCAGCCGGTAATTTATAATAATCCTCATAAAGTGTATCGGGTTGCGGAGGCATCACTAAACCGTTATACGGCACCTGCCCGGGCGGATCGTTATATATTTTGTCAAAGGGTTCTGCATAAATATCTGTTGTATAATACGGCAAATAATATTTCTGCGGAATATAATCATCCAGATGCGGGCGGTGGTATCCGAGAGCAAGAAAGAAGGGATCGCCACAAGTGGCAGCTACACCATTTGAATAGTCGTGAATAAACTGAATGGCAGTATCCGTCATGATATAATCTTCCATGTATGGTTCCAGCGAATCGGGAATCATGCCCCAGTTGAATAATCCGCCATAGGAAAACATATTCAGCAAACTGTCGTACCAGGGTTGCTCCTGATAATATTTCATTTTATTCCAGGAAAGTGTTTTGTTGCAGGGCGCATGATTCGTTTTATCAAAATCATTTTCTTTCTGATTGTGAAAAACCTTGTTCAATGCATATGTATAATAATCTCCTGAATCTTTTAATACCTGCGGAAGCGAATACACAAATTCATTTCCTCTCGCAGCATTGAAATTATCGCGGAATCCTCCCAGGTATTCATCATTCTGATATACCTGCGTATAGTCAGGACTTTTACCGGATAAAAAACTTGTGCGTGATGGGGCGCAACCGGGCGCATTTGCAAATGCATTTAAAAATGTAGTACCTGCAGTTTCCAGACTTTTAATATTCGGTGTCTGAATTTGCGGCTGACCGTTATATCCTTCAATATAATCATTGAGGTCGTCAACGAAAATAAAAATGAAATTTGCACGCGCGGGAATTGCCTGCGACTTGCCGGCAGTTGGGGCGGAAATAAATAACAGGGAAAATAAGACAGCTTTAATGAACTGGCTGGCTGGTGTGTAACAACTCATGATTACAAATATAGAATATTAAACTGTTAACGAAGATAAGTCTGCGGAGACGGGTTTCTCGCGCACACTGAAATCGCCCGCAGACTGCACAGACTTTCGCATAGCCTCCTTTGAGGTAATGACATTCATTGATGGTTTTTGATACATAAGAACCAACCCTCCCGTTTTATTATTTGCACATTTACACATTGTAACATTGGCACATTCAATGGCACATTCGTTTCTCCCGCAGACTCCGCAGATCTGCGCAGAGTATACTTTTTTACCACAATCTGGTTTACCGCATCACCTCAAACTGTTCATAGTAGTACCCTTCCTTTGACTGTAAACTCACCATATAGGTTCCCGGAGGGAGGCCGGCGATTGGCAGCTGGAAAACACGTTCGGTTCCTTCCGTTGAGGATGTATATACTACCTCACCCAGCATGTTCATCACTTTGATCTGTGTATCCGATATTTCGGTTGAAAGTGAAATTGTTACAAGGTCACGTGCAGGATTTGGAAATAACCGGGCTTCCATAGGCATTGCGCCTTCGCGGGTCAGATTGGCGGTCCGGCTTATAGACCGCAGGCAACCATTACCAAACTGGATATAATTTTTTACCGTATAGGTTCCGGGGGCAGCATAATAATGTGTGTCAGGAATATATTCTTCCGAGGTGCTCATATCACCGAAATCCCAATAGGTATTCGTATAACTTCCTGTGAGTGAATAATCTGTAACGGTAGCTGTAAGTGCAATAACATCTGTCAGTAAATTAAAATCTCCTTCCGGTTTATTTGCCGCGTTGATGTAAAAAGTTTTTGTATTAAATGCCACTAATTTTCCGGTAGCTGTTTCTGTTACTTCGATATAAAAAAATATCCTGTCGGTAGACAAATATGTCGCGGCCGGGACAGTTGTCATATTGAAAATATAACTCTTTCCGAAATGCACAGCATTAGTGAGATTGTTGGTCCATTTAAATGTGTAATCTGCTGTCGGGCTAAGGTCACCTTCCGCATTATATAAAGTAGCATTCAGTTTGAATTTACTGTTGTTTTTCAAAAAGCAGGGTATCGTACCTGTTGCGGAGATATCGGCCGTGAATACTTTTTGCAGATATAATGCGCTGTCGGGAAGAAACTGGTGCATATAATCTAACACCGGGGCATAGTCGGGATCGTGTGCGACGTTATTCCACTCGTTGGGATCGGTTTCGCGATTTTCGCCGATATCATATAATTCCTCTTCTAACTGACTGGCTGCAGTATCGCAGGTGAGCAGTGGCGGTGTGTTGTTGGTAGCATATTTAATATAATGAAACCGGTTGTTGCGCAGGGAGTTTTGCGTAAAGCAGGACCCGTCATTTAAAATACCGTCGGGATTTTTTGTGCGCACGGATCCGAGACTAAGCTTTTCCCATTTAAGTGCGGGATTATTAATTAAAGGAACAAGGCTGTGTCCGTCGAGATAAGTTGTTCCGTCATCAAAAAGCGGTTCGGGTAAGTCAAGCAGATCGATAATGGTTGGAAATATATCCAACGTGCTTACGCTTCTTGTGCATACCTGGTGCACGGGGGCGCGATTGTCAATATAAATAAACGGCACCTGCATATCTGTTTCCCACATCGAAAATTTATTCCAGTGTCTTTTTGTGCCAAATGAAAATCCGTGATCGGAGGTAATAATTACAATGCTGTTATTAAATATTTCGGGATGCGATTGTAGTTCTGTCCAGAACCGGCCTATCTGATAATCCAGAAACGAAACACCGGCCAGATAAGCCATTATCGCATTGGCGCGTTCTGTCTCATTAATTATTTCAATGCGCATGGAGTCATCAAGGGCCGGGTCAATTTCCGGCAATGTTGCCAAACCCTGTGCATATGATTCGAACTGATTTTCTTCATTATCAGATGCGAACAATTGTCCCATATAACCGAGTGAATCAAAATCAAGAAATTTTGGATTTGTCATCGGCGGCATCACCAATCCATTATACGGAAATGCATTATACGGATCATTATACGGTTTGTCAAAGGGTGCATCATAAATATCTGTTACATAATCCTCGCTGAAAAAACTTTCAGGAACATAAAAAGGTGCATGTGGTTTTTTAATACCGAGTCCCATGAAAAAAGGATGGCCGCAGGTGATATCCGTTCCGTATGTAGAAAAATCCTGCAAAAAACTGATGGCTGCATCCACAGAAACCTCATCTTCCATGTAATCCATCAGCGTGTCGTTGAGCCGCGCCCATTTCAAATTGGAAATTCCTTCTGTAGTTGCATCTCCGATCGGGTCGATAATATCATCCTCCACATAAACAAATGCCTGGTTCCACGAATATTTTTTCTTACATGGATCTGCGGTAACGGAATCATAATCGGAATACGCCTCGTAGCAATGAAATATTTTACCGATCGTATAGGTATAATAATCTCCGGTATTTTTTAAATATTCCGGCAACGTAAAAATTTCTTCATTTCCATACAGCGGTTTGAAATTATTTCTGAAATGATTGCATGCATAAGTGGTGTTGTCGTATACCTGCGTATATTTTACATCTTTTCCGGTAACGATGGAGGTTCTGGCCGGGGCACATTTAGGTGCGGGTGTTTCGGCATTTGTGAAAACGGTGCCGCTTTGTTCCAGTGTATAAAGATTGGGTGTTTGGGCCTGCGGAAAAGTAGGATACCCTTCAAGGTAGGTATTCATATCATCCATTACCAGAAGGAAAATATAGGGCTGAGGGGGAGCCTGGGAAAATAACTTACCCGCAGAGATACATACAATAATTACGACGATGAATAAATTACGCATACGGTTTGTTTCAGGAACGAAGATAAAGGATTTGACCCCGCAGTTGCATGAAACACCCTGTTCACATTTTTTTAAAGTATACAATCGCATTCGGGCGGTATGCAGAAATACCTACGGTACGTGGAATATAACAGTGATGCGATGGGATCTTTACCTTTTATCTTCCATTACCTCACCACCTGAATTACTTCTGCATGAAAGAGCGTATTTGTCTGCATTTCCAGTAAATAGCTTCCTGCCGGGAGATGGCTGATATCAATGGTTATTACCTGCCCGGCTGCAACCTGCACACCGGAATACACGATCTGCCCAAGCGCATTTACCAGTTGCATTTTTACATCGGTGAGTTCCTGTTCCAGCGCAATATTTAACCTTCCATGTGCGGGATTCGGATACACAGTACAATTAAATTCTGCCCTGCCTGCCCTCGATAAATTGGCTGTCCGGTTTACCATTTTTGAACAACCGTTGCCATATTGAATAATGTTGCTCACGGTATATATTCCCAGTGCGGCATAATAATGTGCAGCAGGAACAAGATCCTCCGATGTAGTTCCGTCACCAAATTCCCAATAGGTATTTGTAAATGACCCGCTGATCGAATATCCTGAAACAGTTGTGGTGAGTGCAGTTGTATCATTCACCAGAAAATAGGTCGCAACGGGTGAATTGGCGCTGTTGATATAAAAAGTTCTTGTATTGAATGCCTTGAGATTTCCCGTCGCTGTTTCTGTTACTTCCAGATAGAACAGGATATGATCGTTTGCCGTGAAAACCGCTGCCGGTATAGTGAGCATATTAAATGCATAATTTTTTCCATAAAACACAGCACCCGTGAGGCTGTTTGTCCATTTAAAAGTATATCCCGGTGTAGCAGCCAAAGCATCACCTTCGGCAGAATAAAGTGTAGCGCCCATTTTAATTTTTGAGTTGTTCTTCAGAAAACACGGTATTGTGCCGGTAAGATTAATGGTAACTGTCTGCACCTTTTGTAAATACAAGGCACTGTCCGGCAGAAACTGATGCATATAATCTATAACCGGTGCGTACTCCGGATCATAAGCGAGATTATTCCATTCATTCGGATCTACATCGCGCAACTCGCCAATTTCGTATAACTCCTCCTCATAATAGGTATTAACCGGATCGCAGGCATCGGCATCGGGAGCACCGTTAGATTGATTTTTAATATAATGAAACCGATTGGTTCGGACAGAATTTTGCGGATAGCACCAGATTGCATTCATTTTATTTACGATCATAGAATTGGCCGGGCGCTCCCATGTAAGATTTGGATTTTGAATGAGGGGAGAAAGTGAATGTCCGCTGAGATATTGCGTTCCATCCGGAAAGACAGGATAGGGAATTCCCGCATAATCACAAAGGGTCGGGAAAATATCGAGCAGGCTTGCCGATTTATAACATACCTGCGGTTGAACATTTCTCAAATCGACAATTAATAGCGGAACACGAAGATCGGTTTCCCATAGCTGCGATTTTCCCCAGTGTTTTTTTTCTCCCATGCTAAACCCATGATCACTTGTGAAAACAATAATCGTATTATTATAAATTTCGGGATGTGCGGCGAGTGCGCTTATTACTTTTCCGATCTGTTCATCTGCAAAGCGAATACCTGCAAGATAGGCCATTACACCATTTGCACGTTTTGATTCGGAAAGGATATTATCGCGTTCTGCAGGCGATAATGCGGCATCGATTACAGGTTTTGGCACAAGCAGATCAGGAAAAGAAAGAAAATTTACATGGGTGGTCAGCTTCGATTGAAGTTTTACAATATCACCTAATGAATCATAATCACTCCACCATGGATCGGGTTGCGGCGGCATTACCAGACCATTATATGGAAAAGCATTATACGGTTGATTATAAGGGATCTGAAAAGGCTCTGTATAAAAATCAGGAAGATAAAAATCAAGAAAATATTGTTCGGGGACATATAAATTGGCATGCGGCAAATGTATTCCCCATGCAAGAAAAAATGGTTTGTTGCAAAAATCCGATGGGTTGGCACTGTAATCATTA
>CAYTFT010000050.1:0-10346 GCA_964437155.1 uncultured Chitinophagales bacterium
TTCGCGATCACATCTGTATATGATCGGTACCATTTTATTAATTATCGCGGGCGTTTTTGCAGCTATTATTCTGGCGGGATTTTTTATTCCGTCGCGATACGCTTTCACAAAATCCATTCAGATCTCTGCCGGCAATAAGAAAGTATTTAATACGCTCGATGATCTTACTACCTGGAAAAACTGGAGCGCCTGGAGTGACGAAAATGATCCCAAAATCGAAATAACATACGGAGAAAAAAGTGCCGGCACCGGTGCCGAAATGTTGTGGAAGGGAAGAAAAATGGGAAAGGGAAATATTCTTTTCACAAACGCAGAACCTTACAAAAAAATTGAAGCGGATGTCGTTTTTAATAAGGGCGTGTTCAGAATGAATTTTACCATTCTGATCGAGGAAGTTTTAGAAAATGATATTCTCGTGCAATGGAAAGTAAGCGGCAGAACACGCCGCGGCGGGTTTGCGAAAATACTCGGACGCATGTTGCCGAAATGGATGGGAAAGGATATAGAAACCTCCTTAAAAATATTAAAACATCTCTGCGAAGGAAATCTCGCCTAAGTTTTTGCAGTAGCTGTCCTGATGCGCAACATGATCTGCTCTCCGATCTGTCTGAACGATTGAAAATTCAGCGGGAACTCGAGCAATACATGTAAAAAACTCAGGAAGTAAAGACACATGAGTCCGAGTTCATAATTAGAATAATACAGGAACACCGAAACTGCCCATAAAACACCAATCGTAACCAGCCAGGGCTTTGGCACATCATGCCACTTGATCACGGATGTTTTCGAAAACCAGTTGAGATAATGATACGTGTATGCAAACGCAATGAAGCGTGTAATCAGAATTCCCGCACTGGATGCATAAATCATTTCCGCCGAAGGGTCGCTCACATGCAGAAATGATCTGAATATCTGCTCATTCAGTGTAAAGAACGAAACATCATAACTTCCTTTTGCATATTCGCTGATCTGATAATGTGATGCATCGGGGGCGATCACAAAAAAGCTGGCGGCACAGGCTATAAATACAACGATGGATAATAATCCGGAGGTACTTTTACTCTTCAATGCACCCACCAGGATAAATGCCCCCGTAAATAAGAACACATGAATGAGTGTCGGCAGGAACATCGCGAATAACACATTCACAAAATTATCTGAACGCAGGATCATAGCGAGAATAAATACCAGCACGAATCCTATTATACGATGGACAGTATTTTTAAGCAGAATAAAAACCAGCGACAATGCAAATCCCATAAATATGAGTGCAGTGAAGGGATTTTCGGTATTCAGAAAATTAAAAAAATTTCCCAGTCCTTCCGTCAGGACAAGATTACCCTGCGCATCGCGCTCACCATTATGCAAATAATAATACGAAAGAATTGTGGGGATGGCGATAAGCACCGTGATGAGAACGAGCGGAATATAATCGTATTTTTTGGGGCTGAAATACCTGCGTTTATGCAGCCATGAAATTTCAGTGAGATAATGCAACGGCCCCAGAACCGCATAAGAAAATAAGAACAATTCAAATGGAATGATGAAAGCGGCAATTGCCGAAATGATCATCAGTGCGATATTGATATAATTGATCTTCGCTGTGGTCATTTTACAAAAGTAAGCAGAAAAGTGCAGCGCAGGTTTGCCGGATGAACAACCTGATTTAGCGACTGTCAGCCCGGCAATGCAGCATCTGTATCCGGGTCAACGGTGTCGTTCCCGGGTGTTACCTGTTCACCGAATTTCGGGCAATCGCAATGGCGGCTGCCGCGGTCGTGCCCGCCGTTAAAGATCGCACAAGACGATGCCAGCATCAGTATGCAGGCAATCAGGGGAAGGATTTTTTTACTGTTAATCATAACTTCAGGGCTCTAATTTAGCAATAAACCGCCAATGCCTGAATTAAAGAAGCCGGTTTATCTCTAATTGGTTCAATCGGGCGCATTTTGTCGCAGCTATTTTTATCCCCGGCCACCAGCATTCGGATATCTACTGTATATCTTTGTGCCCGGCAGAAAATGCTATAAAAACTGCGGACCGATTTTCCGGAAGATAAACGCCGGCCAGGCAGAAATTATTTCTTGGAACCTGTAAGAACAAAACGCATATTGATCGCTCCTCTCGACTGGGGGCTCGGACATGCCACGCGGTGTATTCCGCTGATCCGCGCATGCATGGAGGATGGACATTCCGTGATCATTGCCTCCTCTGGAAGATCACTCGAACTGCTGAAAAGAGAATTCCCGTCACTTACCTGCATAGATGTTCCCTCCTATAATATTTATTACCAGAAAAAGGGAAGTTTCATCATTAAGATCCTGGGCCAGCTGGGAAAAGTTTTTGCGGGAATCCGGAGAGAACACCGGCAAACCGCTGCTATACTGAAGGAACATAAAATAGATCTGATAATTTCAGATAACCGCTACGGCATTTACAGTAAAAATATTCCTTCCGTTATCATTTCACACCAGATGATGGTGAAGATTCCGGGGTTCCGGATCGCCGAACCATTTGTGTATTTGTGGTTACGCTATCAGCATAGTCATTTTAATGCGATATGGATCCCTGATGTTGCGGGAGAAAATAATATTTCCGGAGATCTTTCCCATAAATATGCATTACCCCGCACGGCAAAATTTATTGGTGTATTAACAAGGTTTGCCCGGCCTGTTGTTCAGCAGGAAAAAGAATATGATGTGCTTGCAATTATTTCGGGGCCCGAACCGCAACGCACTTTATTTGAAGAGCTCATTATCCGGGAGGCGAAACAAACAGATAAAAAATATCTCATCGTCGGGGGTTTATCTGAAAAAGATCACGAGGTGCAGGTTACACCCAATATTCGTGTAAAGGCACATCTCACTGCATCTGCGCTGTATCAGGAAATATTGCGCTCCGATATTATTATCAGCCGTGGCGGATACAGCACGCTGATGGATCTTGCGGTATTAAATAAGAAATGCATTTTCGTTCCCACGCCCGGACAAACAGAACAGGAATATCTGGTTGAAAAGCTGCACCGGGAAAAAATGATCTATGGTGTAAGCCAGGGTGATTTCGAATTAAAAACAGCGCTGGCAGCTGCAGAAAAAACAAAAGGATTTTTTATTGATACCGATCTGGAATTATTTAAAAAAACATTATCGAAAACGATCAACGATCTTCACTGATCAGAGATGCAGGTGTTCCGATTGCACCGGACGGCCAAAGAAAATTGCAGCATGTTCGTTGAATATCTGCGTGGAATCAGTTGTAAAAAAATGCATGGAATTATTCCTGCTGCATTGTGCATCCATTTCCGGATGTCTTTTTAAATAATCCTTTAAACTTTCCGCTACAATTTCACCCTGGGAAATAACTTTAATATGCGACGGAATAAACCGGTTGATTTTTTGCATCAGCAAAGGATAATGCGTGCATCCAAGTATTACCGTATCAATATGATCATTCTGCTTTAATAATCTTTCAATATGCTGTTGCACGAAATAGTCGGCGCCCGGTTTATCAAATTCATTATTTTCAACAAGCGGCACCCACATGGGGCAAGCCTCCTGAAATACATGTACATCGGGAAATAATTTTGCTATTTCGAGAGGATAGGACGCTGAAATTACTGTCCCCGTTGTGGCAAAAATGCCGACGTTCTTTGTCTGCGTGATCGCACCCACCAGCTCGGCTGTCGGCCGGATGACACCCAGCACCCTCCTGTCGGGATCGATGCGCGGGAGGTCCTGTTGCTGGATGGTGCGCAATGCTTTAGCAGAAGCCGTATTGCAGGCAAGCACCACCAGCCTGCATCCTTTGTCAAATAAATGCTGCACACATTCCAGGGTGTAGGCATACACTGTTTCAAAAGAGCGGTTTCCATACGGTGTGCGGGCATTATCCCCGAGATAAATAAAATCGTATCCGGGTAGCCGGCTCACAAACTCTTTTAATATGGTGAGTCCGCCATACCCTGAATCAAATACACCTATCGGAAATTTTTCTTTCATTTATTTACTGCACGAAGATAAAAAGTTGCGGGAACGATTTACAGGATGGACCTTATTTTATCCTGGTGACGCTTTATATCAGCACCGGTGTACCGACATCCCTAAAATAAAAATGGCCTCCTCAAGGGAGACCATTCCAATGCTATAAAATAGTGTTATTTAATTCCCAGTTTCTTTTTCACCAGGTCAATTACGTTCACGCAATCGGTTCCTGTATACAATAACGCCGAGCCGTCCATTACTGCGGTGAATTTATTTTCATCCCCCACCAGTTTAATGGCTCCTTTCACTTTCTCGAGGATAGGGCTGTATAATTCTTCCTTTTTAGCTTCCAGCTTATCATTGGAATCTTTTTCATAATCGCTGATACGCAGTTGCATATTGCCGAGGTCTTTTTCTGTTGCTTCTCTTTTCACCTCACTCCAGGTTGCAGCATTTTTCTGATAATCGGCAAGCGCCTGCTGATATTCCATTACATAGCCGGCGTACACTTTCTGCATTTCGTCGGCATAATTATTCAATAAGGAATCCGCCTTTTTGATCTCAGGCATTTGTAATAATAATTCGTTTGTGTTCAGGTATCCGATCTTCTGCGCATCAGATACGGTCGTCATCAGGCATACAATGGCGACGAAGAGCATCATTTTAAATTTCATAGTTCCGGTGTATTGCTGTAAAAGGTTATTTATTGTCTTCCGTGGTTTTAGTAGTATTGGTTTTCACTGTCGGTGTATAGCCCATTTTTTTGATGATATCATCACTCTTGTCGTTTTCGGGCGCCGCAAATAACAATGTTGTATTGCTGGATTTATCGAAGATAAAATCATAGCCGCGTTCTTTTGCGAATTTTTCTATCGCTTCATACACTTTATCCTGAATCGGCTTTACGAGTTGCTGGCGCTGCTGAAATAATTCACCATCGTATCCGAATTTGGATTTCTGGTATTCTTTAAGGGCTTTTTCTTTCCCTTCGATCTCGGCTATTTTTGTTTTTTTCTGTTCTTCGGTGAGCAGGTATTGTTCGTTCTGAAAATTGCGGTAGAGTTCGTCAATTTCCTTTTGTTTTTTATCTACATCGCCACGCCATTCGGTGGTGAGTTTTTCAATCTGTTCCTGTGCTTTTGCATATTCAGGAATATTGCTCAGGATATAATCCGTATTTACATAAGCAAATCGCTGTGCATGCGAAACAAGTGTTGTTGCAATGATCAACATTGCGGCTGTAAAGATCTTTTTCATGATTGTGTTCATTTTTATTCCGGTTCAAAACCTAAGATGACTGTGAATTTTCCGTTTTTGGTGAGGTAATCAAAAAATCCGTTGGCTTCCTGCAGGTCGCCGGGAACCAGATCGTCAAAGCGTATGCCATAATCCACACCCAATAATCCGAACATCGGGAGCCATGCGCGCACGCCCAGGCCGACGCTTCGTTTTACCTGGAAAGGATTAAAGGATTCTATATCCGGATATAAATTTCCGCCCTCTGCAAACAACATCGCATAAATGGTAGCGCTTTGTGCACGGGAGATCGGATATCGTAATTCAGCAGTGTATTTATTAAAGATCGCTTCTGTTCGTGCGGATGAACTGTTTGTCATCGGGAATACTTCATATCCGCGCAGCGAAATAATATCCGTTCCAACGAAGGTGCTTGTATATCCGCCGGATAATCCGTCGCCGCCCAGCTGGAATCTTTCGAACGGCGGAATGCCGAGGTCACTGTTGTAATATCCCAGCCATCCGAATTTCACCGCCGTGCGCAAAACAAATTTTCCTGCAAGCGGTGTATACCAGTCGGCATTGAACCTCCATTTATAATATTCGATGAACTTGTATTTATTTTCGGTTGACGCATCGGTATAATCTTTATTGCTCCACGCAGAATAGGGTGGCGTGAACTGTAACGATAATGAAATGGCTGAACCCGATTTCGGGAACTGCGGATCATCTACCGAACTTCTGCCTAAGGTTTCTTTAAAACTGAAGTTATTATAATCACCGTTCGTTGCAATAAAATAGGGATAATCCTGAAGATGATAATTATAATAATTGATCGAATTCAGCAATGTAAAATAATCATCCGGCCATTTTAAGCGAATACCATATCCGAGAGAAATACCATTTGCCACAAATAATCCTTCAATATCATCATACGTAGAATACGGAACATTATACCCGAGTTGTGTGCGGGTGAGGCTGATAGAAAATGAATTCGGTTTTTTTCCGCCGAACCAGGGTTCCACAAATCCGATATTGAATGCCTGGTATAAACGTCCTGTTGTATTGATACGGAAAGATAATTTCTGCCCGTCACCCGTAGGCACCGGCTTCCATCCCTCTTTCTTAAACATTTGCGATGTGCTCCAGTTATTCAGCACAATGCCCACGCTGGCGAGAATTCCGTAGCCCTGACCGCCATAACCGGCAGATAATTCGAGCTGATCGGATGGTTTTTCTACAACCGTATATTCAATATCCACGGTTCCTGACTCCGGGTGCGGAATCGGGTTCACCGCAATTTGTTCCTGATCAAATAATCCCAGTGCGATGATCTCGCGCTGCGATCGTATCACCAGCGAACGATTAAATTTTTGTCCGGGTAATGTTCTTAATTCCCGGCGGATAACATGCTCACTTGTTTTTGTATTTCCGCTGATCAGTATTTTATCGATGATCGCCTGCGGCCCTTCATAAATTCTGATCTCCAGATCAATGGAATCATCTTCTGCCCACACTTCCACGGGTGTAATGCGGAAAAACAAATATCCGTCATCCATATACAGCGATGTAATATCCTGTTTGGTGAGGTCAAAGGAAATGCGCTGCTCGAGCAAAACCTGATCATATACATCTCCTTTATTAATACTTAAAATGGAATCCAGTTTCTTGGAGGAATATTTTGTATTTCCGCGCCAGGTGATATTTCTGAAATAATATTTATTTCCTTCATCCACCGTGTACGACAATGCAAGTCCGCGGTCGGATGTTGCATACACCGAATCCAGTTTTATCTGTGCGTCGCGATAACCCTTTGAATGATAATACGTGATGATCTTATTTTCATCATCCTTTCTTTTATCTGCATCGTATTTGGAAGTATTGAAAATACGGATGACGGCGCGTTCGGCAACAAAATCAAAAATATTTTCGTAGCTCAGGGATGATAAAATGGTTGCAATTCCTTTCGGAGTAAAATTCTCTTTTGTGATCGGATCTTCCGGATCGCTATAGAATGGCTTCACCTGGGTGCGGACCTTTGTATCCTTCATCTGATGGCGCAATATCCTGTCCGATAATGCATGATTACCCGTAAATGTAATATCGTCTATCTTCACTTTCGGCCCTTTCACCACATCGATATAGACGATCACGCTGTTTCCTTTTGTTGAATCATCTTTTGCATAAACGTCGATCTGCGCATTTAAAAATCCTTTTTCCGCAAAATAATCACGCACGGTATTTTCGATACTGATGCGTGTAAATTCGGCATACGGTGTTACACCGCCGACAATATCGAGTTTCGGGCGCAGGTCTTCATCTTCAGATTTCGATGTACCCGAAAAAGAGAACATGCCGATACGCGGTAATTCCTCAAGATGTATGGTAAGAAATATCTGATCGCCGAGAATTTTATCAATGCCGATCTCCACCTGCGAAAAGAGGCGCATCTTCCATAATGATTTAATTGCATTTGCAATATCATCACCCGGAACAGAAATAATGGAACCTGCCGTTAATCCGCAGCGCACCACAAGACTGTTCATGTCGAGATTTTTTGAAACGAGCCCTTCTACAACAGGTGTTGCGGCAATGGTATATTTTTTAGGATTCGTATAATCCACACTATTCGAATCCACTCCGAAATGCTGCGCCTTTGCCGCTGCAGAAAATAATATCATCCATCCGCACAAAAAAATAATCCGGACTGCTCGTTTCATTTGATTTGTATTTGTTCAGTTGTTTTGCCAAACCGGCGTTCTCTTTTCTGATAATCGAGTAATGCTTTGCATAATTCGTTTTTATCAAAATCGGGCCAGAGGGTTTCTGTGAAATAGTACTCTGCATAGGCGGTTTGCCACAGTAAAAAGTTACTGATGCGGTATTCGCCGCTGGTGCGTATTAATAATTCGGGGTCGGGAATTCCTTTTGTATTCAGATGTTCGCTAATGGTATTTTCATCAATATCCTCAGCAGATAAGGTATGGTTCTCCACCTTCGCTGCGATCTCCCGCATGGCGTTGGCAATTTCCCATCGTCCGCTGTAACTCAGCGCAAGAATAAGGTTGAGTCCGGTATTCGATGCCGTTATAGATTTCGCTTCTTCGAGTTCGGCGACACATGCATCCGGCAATGAATGGCCGTCGCCGATCATACCGATGCGGACATTATTTTTATTTAATTCGGGAGTTTCCTTTCTGATGGTGCGCACGAGGAGTTCCATGAGTGCATTTACTTCTGCTTCGGGGCGTTTCCAGTTTTCGGTGCTGAAGGCATAGAGCGTCAGATATTTCACTCCGTATTCGGTGCATGCTTCCACTACTTTGCGGACTGCCTCCACGCCTGCATGATGTCCGTAAATACGTGGTTTATTATTTTGTTTTGCCCACCTGCCGTTCCCGTCCATGATAATAGCGATATGCCCGGGAATATTATTGAGATCAGGTTGAACAGATGACATCAGGCTGCAAATTTACCAAACGGCTTGTATTATTTGCCCCATTTTCCCGGTGACGGGCATTTAAGGTCGACAAAGGTATAGGAGAGAAAAATTCCGGTGTACATATATTTATCGTTATGCTGGCTATCACCCCGTTGCTTGCCCGGTTCGCCGAGTGGAAGCAGGTCCACTTCGGTGGATCGGTCGGCCATCTGCACAGCGAGTGCGCCATCGGTTCCGGTGGCTAAAATGGAAGGATCCACATACGTTTTACTTACGTCGTCGAGGTAATCGGTAAACAGCCAATGCCAGTTACTTTCGATGCCGACGGTGAGGTTTTTATTGAGGGCGAATTTGAATCCGCCACCCATGGGTATTGCAACCTGCACGCGGTTATATTTTTCATTGCCGGTGAGTTCCGGAAACTGCTGTCCTTCGGTGCCGAGTGGCTGGAGGTCGACCCAGTTACTGTCGACGAGGCCCTGCGGGTTGAAATAATAAACCGAGAGACCCATGAACAGGAACGGACTGAACCAGTATTTCGGTTTTTCGCGTTCGAGCGGCAGAAAGTTGAAGTCGAGTCTCCCTGAAGCCTCGTAAATATTCGTGCGGAAGCTCAGGTTCCGCCGCACCTGATAGGCATTGCCTGAAATGGAATCGTAGCCGAGTGTCTGGCCGCCGGCAACGCCGAGATAATAGCCGATACGCGGATTAGGATTATAGCGGAAGAAGGCGCCGGCAGCCGGCTTGAAATACGCCATACTTTCCAGGCTGTTATTGATATCTCCGAAAGAATTGGTTACCCCGCCGAAGAGTCCGATCTCCACTTCCTGCGCGCGCACGGCAGTCCTGCACAAAAGAGCAAAGGTCAGCAGGAGCAGTGTATATCGTTGGGTCAGGAACATCAAAAAGAGTCGCAAAGGTACTGAAATGAAGGGTTAACGGGAAGTTCGGGGGTATTATTGTGGAGGGTGGAGGGAAATTGGGGGGGATTGATTATCTAACAATGACATGGTTATTTAAGCACTACCCAGCATTAACTTATAATCTGAAGCAGTTCATGCAGTATATGCATAGTAACAGAAAAACCGGAGCGGCAATAATGACCCGGATCAAGCAAAATAAGGATATTACAGGTCTTTTTTTTCCGCATATCATTCTACAGCGCAATACACGAGCTAATGGCAAATTAAATTTATTCGGAAAACTAAACTTCAAACCTGCTGCAGTAAATTGTATAGACTGGAATACGAAATAATTATAAGGTTGGGCAAATGCTACCCATGTTATCGGCTGCCCTTCTGTCTTTTGTTTGTTGTTGTCTATCCATGTTGTAGTGTCTTTGTGCGTTGGATTGTTAACTCTTTTGCAAATCTTGGCTTTAGCCTTGGACTTGTGTGATTTTGCAAATGTGCCACCCAATGCGGTGGTTATTGCCTGTTATATCTTGCAAAGTATGCATCAATTTCTGGTCTTAGTTCTAAACCGATTCGTTCAAAAATGTCAAGCAGGTCAGTGTATGCACCTTGTCCGCCAAGAAAGTCCCAAAATTCTGCTGCAACTTTTAATTCATTGTCTAAGTCTAGCATGCCACGCATTGTCCAACGGTTGTATGGTTGTGGTTCGTAAGGATTGTAAGGAATTGCAATAATGGTCTGAACATTTGCTGTTGGATTGGCTGCTAATGTTGT
>CAYTFT010000051.1:0-10307 GCA_964437155.1 uncultured Chitinophagales bacterium
TATCCTGTTTTAATCCGTTAATATATCCAGATACCTGATACCCGATACCTGATACCCGATACCCGATACCCGCTACCCGATACCCAATTCTCTAATTCTCCATCATACTTCTGAATTCATCGAATAAATACCGTGCATCGTGCGGACCGGATGTTGCTTCAGGGTGATACTGAACGCTGAAAGCATTTTTATCTTTCAATCGTATTCCTTCAATAGTATTATCATTTAAATTCAAATGTGTGATCTCGATATTGGCAGCGGATCGTATTTCCTCTTCGCGGATACTGAATCCGTGATTTTGTGTGGTGATCTCACATAGTCCCGTGCGCAAATTTTTCACGGGGTGATTACAACCACGATGTCCATGGTGCATTTTATATGTCGAAATGCCGTTCGCCAGCGCCAGTAATTGTTGACCGAGGCAAATGCCGAATAACGGTTTATTGCTTGCTAAGATCTTCTTCACAGTATCCACTGCATATTGCATGCTTGCGGGATCGCCGGGGCCGTTGGAAATAAAATATCCGTCGGGATTAAAATCCAGTGTATCCTCAAATTTTGTTTTTGCAGGAACAACTTTCACATAACAGCCGCGGTTCACAATATTTTCCAGTATACTTTTTTTCACACCAAAATCATATACGATCACACGTTTTTCTGCATCCGGATTGCCCAGGAAATAAAATTTTTCCGTTGAAACTTTGCTCGCCAGCTCGAGTCCGTTCATATCGGGAACGGCATCGAGTTTCCCTTTTAATATGTTGAGATCGGTTGTTTCGCTTGAAATGATGCAGTTCATCGCACCCTTGCTGCGGATATGTCTTACGATCGCCCGCGTATCCACATCACTGATAGCTACCAGGCTTTCATCCAGTAAATAATCCTGGATACTGGTTTCGGTCATTCTGCGGGAAAACTGGTTGGTGAAATTTTTCACAGCGAGCCCTGAAATTTTAACGGAATCACTTTCCACCTCCGGGGCAAAAGTGCCGTAGTTACCGATGTGCGCATTGGTCATAATGAGGATCTGCCCAAAATAACTCGGATCGGTAAAGATCTCCTGATAACCCGTCATGCCTGTATTGAAACAAATTTCGCCGGTAGTGGTACCAATTTTTCCGGCACTGAAGCCGTGAAATGCCGTCCCGTCTGCAAGAAGAATAACAGCCGGAACTTTTTCGAAGTTTTCCATTAAAGTGCAAAGATAGGCGGATACCTCGAAAAGAGGAATTCAAATTTCAGCCGATAAAAGAGAATTAACGGTTTATAAACAAACGTGCAGGTAAAGATGATCGAACAGGTCAGCCGGGCTTCACCACCTGTGTTTGCCAGGCAAATTCCGCATGATGCGCCTTCACAATTTCCATCACCTTGAGCAATACTTCGTTACGTGTGGCAACATAATGCTCCCAGTCTTCGTAGATCATATGCATTTCCACCATTACTTCAATGGCGTAGGCACTGAAATTATATACCGCGACATTCACCTCATCATTCTTTTTTGGATGGTGCAAGCCGTATTGTCTGATCGCGGAAATGATATTTTCGAGTTGTGTATTTGTAGTTGAATAGTGCAATCCCAGTGTCAGATAAATGCGTCTTGAAGTGCGGCGTGTAAGATTGCTTAATTTATTATTGACAATATTTTTATTCGGGATGGTCATATACGCGGTTTCCGTTGTGCGAATGCGCGTGCTGCGAAAACCCACTTTCACCACTTTGCCGGTAACGCCATCCACTTCAATAAGATCGCCGATCACAAATGGCTTTTCCGTAAAAATGGCGATGCTTCCGAAAATATTCTGCAGTGTTTCCTGTGCGGCAAATGCAATTGCAATTCCGGCAATTCCGGCACCGGCAACTATCGAATAAATATTTACGCCGAAAACCACACCGAGAATACTGAGGAACGCGATCGTCCAAACCACCAGGCGCACCACGTCCTTCAAAAAAACCACCAGCTGATCATCCCATGGATCTTCTGTTTTTTTTGCGCGGTGATTTAATACCAGCACAAAAAAATCACCAATCCTGGATAACAGCCATGCGGCGTTCAGAATAAAAAGAAAACGGTAAAGGCCATATGCCGCTAAATGGAAATAATTCCGGATAATTTCATCTTCTGCATTAAACGGGTAATGGATGGCTTTAAACCCGAAGTAAATAGTCTCCAGTAAAATAAAATACTGCAGGGGTTTCAGGATGAGTTTCAGAAATTCTTCAACCAGTTCACCGGCTTCCGTTTTTTGTACGATCCTGAAGAGCAATAAGCTGATAAATCGCGAAATGTATTTTTTAAAGATGATCACAAATACGATCACGCCGGCGAGCCAGCACCATTGCCGCCAGGTATTATGTAAAAATTCCGTATTCAGAAAATCCTGCATAATTGCAACCTTTATTCCGCCGTAAAATTAATCAAACCATTTTTTGACACGGCACTATGGCGGCATGACCTTATAATTAGACAACAAAATAAAAATCCGTGAAAACACCTCTCGGCGGTATAAGGAAATCAGCTGAATTTTAAACCATGATCGAGAAACTGCTCACCCCCGTCCGCATAAAGGAATATCTAAGCGAATGGACCATTCAGCCATATCACTGGGCGAGAAAAATCAGGATCAACACCGGTGAGATGCCCGACACATCCGATTGCCTGATCGCGATCATCGGCGTACCGGAAAGCAGGGGCAGTTTTCAGAACAGTGGTTGTTCGGGTGCAGCGGATATTATCAGAAAACACTTATACCATCTGGCAGTGAATGAATATAATTTGCAGGTGGTGGATGCGGGAGATATTATTCTGGGTGAAACAACAGAAGATACGTACGCAAATGTGAAAATGGTGATGGAATGGTTTCTTGCGCAACAAATTCTCCCGATACTCATTGGTGGCAGTCAGGATATTACGATCGGACAATATGCAGGATACGAATTTCTGGGACAGGCGGTGAATTTAATGGTGATTGATGAATGCATCGATCTGGATGACCAGGAATTTATGCCGCCGGCAAAAACATGGTTGCATCGGGTCTTTACGCATGATCCGCGATACCTGTTTAATTATGCCGGAATTGCTTACCAGACACATTTCACTTCACCCGACATGCTGAAGGTGATCGATGCATTGTATTTTGATACGATCCGTCTCGGACGCATCAAAGAGAATATTCAGTTTGCAGAGCCCGAGGTAAGAGACGCCGATATATTAAGTATTGATATTTCCTGTATCAGAGGAAGTGATGCCCCCGGCCATGCGCATGCAACTCCCAACGGATTATCCGGGGAAGAGATCTGTCAGATCATGCGGTATGCAGGCATGAGCGATAAAATAACTTCGCTCGGGATATTTGAATACAATCCGATGTTCGATAATCAGGAACTCACGGCAAAACTCATTGCACAGATGATCTGGTATTTTACGGACGGATTTTATAACCGGAAAAGTGATTACCCCATCGTTTCAGAAAAAGATTTCACAAAATACATCGTGAATATTGCAGACAATGAATACGATCTCACTTTCTGGAAAAGCAATAAAACCGGAAGATGGTGGGTAGAGGTTCCCTTTGTTGTGCAGGAAAGATTTGAGCGGCATCAATTGGTGCCATGTGCCTATGAAGATTATGAAGCCGCGGTGAAGAACGAAGTACCGGAAAAGTGGTTGCGGATATTTGAAAAGCTGAGTTAAGGCGGATTACTTCCAAAAATCAATACACATTTATTTGCGGAAAATATCCCGTGATTAAATTACCCACATCAACTGCAGGCCTATTTAATAATATTCTCCAGTTTAATTCCGCGTGAGCCTTTTAATAAAATGGTTGCGCCCTGCAGAGACTGCTGTTTCCACCATATTGCAGCATCATCCGACGAATTAAAATGTAAAATGTGTGCATTTGGAATTTTCCCGAATTCCGGGCCCACCGTTACGATCCTATTTAATCCGGAAGCCAATGCCAGTTCCACGATTTGCTTATGCTCTCCTTCGGCATATTCCCCCAGCTCCAGCATATCGCCCAGTATGGCGATCTTATTTTTTGCTTCCATGGTGCGGAGATGCATGATCGCAGCTTTCATGCTCGAAGGATTTGCATTATACGCATCCAGAATAAAATAATTTCCCCCGATCTCTTTTAATTCACTTCGGTTATTGTCCGGGATATACGATTCAACAGCATCTGCGATAGCATCGTATCCCAATCCGAAATATTTTCCTATACATGCCGCTGCCAGCATATTATCTGCATTATAACTCCCGACAAGATGAGAATGTAAAACAATTTCATCATCCATTTCCACTGTGGCAAAAACAGTATCCGTCATTAACTTCCCTGCAACATAATCCGCCTCCTGATAACCATACGTAAAAACATGATCATATCCGGCAACGATATCATTTAATTTTGTCTGGTTGCTGCAATAAAAAACAGTTCCGCCTTTCCGCATCACATGAATAAATAATTCTGATTTCCCTTTCAGCACACCCTCTTCTCCTCCAAAACCTTCGAGATGTGCCTTGCCGATATTCGTAATGAGTCCGAAATCAGGATCAGCAATTTTACAATATCCCTCTATTTCATGCCGGTGATTAGCACCCATTTCAATGATCGCGAAAGTGCAATCCGGCTTAACAGATAACAGAGTAAGCGGCACACCGATATGATTATTTAAATTTCCCTTTGTTGCATGCACCGTAAATTTTTTTGCGAGCACTGCACGTATTAATTCCTTGGTAGTTGTTTTTCCGTTTGAACCTGTGAGGGCAAGTACCGGAAATGAAAAAGTATTTCTGTATAGCGCGGCAAGTTGCTGCAATGCAGTCAGACTATCTTCCACAAGAAAACATTTTTCACCCGAAACATATTGCGGATCATCTACGACAGCACATAACGCACCTTTTTCAATTGCGGCTGCAGCAAATAAATTTCCATCGGTGCGTTCACCTTTTAATGCAAAAAAAATTTCACCTCCGGCGATGGTTCTGTTGTCGATGGTAACACCGGTTGCCTGTTTAAATAATTCGAATAATGCAGGTATCCTGTCGGACATATTGCAGTAAAAATAAAAAAGCCTTCCGGGTTTACGGAAGGCTTTTTGTATGACTTACGAACAGATCAGAATTTATTCATGTTTCTGTTTGTCTTATTTGTTTTTTGCTGTTTCTTGGTTTTCTTGAAGTGGTTACCACCTTTTGTTTCGTTGTCGACATCACCGCCCAAACGGATCATCGCGCAACGGAAACCAATTGTTGCAGTGGATTTATCTTCCTCGAGATAACGGCGTGAACCCGGTGAGCACCAGAATGCTTCATCAGCCCAAGAACCGCCTTTATATACGCGGGCATTGTCGCTGATGAGCGTTGTTTTACCGTAATCGTAGGTTACATAAGAAGTAGAGTCACCATCCAGATAATCCACAACATATCCTTTCTTGTAATTACGACGGTTAACTGCTTCTTCATCTTTCACAGGACGGTAGCGGATGCGACCGAGTGAATCGAGTAACGGATAGCTATCCTCATCGAGATCACGTACCATATATTCATTACCGCGATAAGGGTTGAGGTCCTCCATTTCAAAATATTCAGTAGGACGATAAACATCGGCCACCCACTCATTTACGTTTCCAGCCATATTATACAGACCATAATCATTGGGCATGAATGAATATACCGGAGCGGTGATGATCGAATTATCGTTGAGCCTTCCTGCGATACCGGCATAGTCGCCTCGTCCGCGTTTGTAGTTGGCCAGCATTCTTCCCTGCGCCCATTTTTCTTTAGCGGAAGATTCGCGCAGCGTATTGCCATCCCATGGATAGATACGTCTGTCGGTGATCATCTCATTACCCGGAACCCTGTTTCCAACGAGGCCAAGAGCGGCATATTCCCACTCAGCTTCTGTCGGGAGCCTGTAATCCGGCATAATGATACCATCTTCCATCCGGATGGTCCTTCCCATTTTCGGATCGGCAGCATACGGACTATAATCTTTTTTCCCTTTATTGATTCCGGTAGTGTACTGACCGGTCATATACGTTTCGGAGGTGAAGTTATCTTCCCCTGTACCCATTGTATTTACGTCGATGTATTTGTGTTCGGCGAGCACCATCTCATTCACCCTGTCGCTTCTCCATTTGCAGAATTCAGTAGCCTGAAGCCATGAAATACCTACAACAGGATAATTCTGATAAGAAGGGTGGCGGAAATAATACTGCACATAGGGTTCATTGAAAGCGAGTTCCTCACGCCATACAAGTGTATCAGGCAATGAGTTTTTGATCACTTCGGGAAAGTCGGGGAACTGCTTGATAGTCCAGTAAACGTATTCCCGGTAGTGCAAATTTGAGATCTCTGTTTCATCCATGTAGAACGAAGAAACAGTAACGCGGCGGGCCACGTTGTTGAACTCAAAGGTAACATCCTGTTCAGTCCAGCCTTGTGTAAAGGTACCGCCCTGAACCAGCACCAGGTTTGGTCCCGTTGCTTGTCCGTCGAATTTATGCGCTTCAAATCCCCCCCATTTGCTGTCGTTGTATTTGAAATTGGTGACAGACGACCGCTTTTTACATGAAGTTGAAAATGATAATAGCAAAACTGCAACCGACAGAAGGATTACAGGTTGAAGACTTCTTTTCATACTTTGATCTATTTTACAGAGTTAACGCAAATGTATAAAACTTATTTTTACATTCATAACAAAGACGGGCAATCCAGCATACTTTTCTGGTTGTTCCGTTGCGACTTCCCTTCGCTCTCCTTAAACGAGAAGATCAGGGACACTTCATGGGCCCCGCCTGTAAGCCCCGCCAGCTCGCCCGCACTGATATCGTAACTGTAAGCAAACTTAAACATTCCTTTTGAAACGCCGGCGAGGAGAACAACGTCGCTGAGGTTGGAAGTATTGTGTTTGAGGAAGAAACCGGTTAAGATGATCCCCTTTTTCAGATAAATACCCGCCTCGATCTGCTGAAACCCGTCCTGGATGCTGTATTCGGCGAAAGGATTCAGCATGATTGCATCTTTCTTTTTTTCGTTGCCGAGCAGGGCCCCGGCCTGCAGGGAAACTCCCATCGGCAGGGCGCTTTCCTCTCCTCCCAGAAAACTGATGGCCGGGTTGGTGATATGGTTAAAACTCGCGCCGACGAAGACTTTTGTACTGTAAAAAAGCAGTCCGGTGCTGAAATCCGTATAGTCAGCCGTGAGCGTTGGCGGAGCCGCTTCACCCGTTGGATTCGGATTTCCGAACACATCGTTAAAGCCGTATAACTGGTCGATCTGATCGTAAAACTGCAGGTCGTTCCAGTTGAGTTTGAACTGTGCATATTCGAACTGGGTGCCGATATTGAGTGCCCATGCCTCGGTGAACCGCGCCTGAAACATATACTGTGCGCCGATATGCGTGCTTTTGATCACCCCGTCGCCCTGGTCGTCTTCCCATACATATGCTCCCACTCCGCTGTGTATGGCGTCGATATAGCCGTCAAATGATGCCCGGTAGGAAAGATAAGTTTGTGGCATCGTGGGCCATTGATCGCGGAAGTTTAACACCACCCGCGGCCGGTAGTAGGCACCCGCAAAAGCCGGATTGATAAATGACTCCGTGGCATGCCATTGACTGAAGTGAAGATCCTGCGCAGATGCAGTAAAAGAGGATGCGAACAAAATTCCGGAAATGAGGTTTGATAATGACAATCTGCGCCCTGCCAGATAGGTCAGGAAGTTGGCAATATTCTTAAGATATTTGCGTTTACAATGCGCTATAAACCGGTCACCGGACCGATCAAATAATTCTATTCTGCATGTTTCGCAACTCAAACCGACTTTTTCAGACTGCAATTTTAACGTGTTTATGTTCGCTGAGGGTATTGGCGGGTGAACAAATTTCAGTGGACAGAACGCTGAACTGGTCAAATACTCCGCGATCGTTTTCACTGGACGATATCCGAAAGACAGAATCTCTTCAGTTTGAAGGTGCATCTTATACATTTTCAGATGGCATTGTTTATCCTGTTTACGGAGAAACATTTTCCCTGAAAACATCCGGAACTGCAAAAGTTGAATTGATAAATACCGTGTTCGAAACGGTGGTCCCCGATCCTAAAAATAAATTTATTTCCGCCTTGCAATTAAAGGACGAAATTGAGATGCATTATGCAATCGGATTTACGAGAAAACAACCTCAGCTGGATGTACATTTTACACCCTTGCGGAAAAATAAATTTACCGGTGCCATCGAAAAACTGGTAAGTTTCACACTTACCATTTCCGTCACCTCCGATAAAAATAATTTTAAAACGGAGGAAGAAACAGATTTTTCAGAACATTCGGTTTTATCTACCGGAAACTGGTATAAGGTAAGCCTGCAGAAAGAAGGAGTATTTAAAATTGACCGTGCATTTTTAAACAGTTGCGGTATTTCCGGGACAGTAAATTTTGCAACCTTCGGTGTATTCGGGAACGGGGGAGGCATGCTGCCGGAATCAAATGCTGCTTTCCGGTATGACGACCTGCAGGAAAATGCGATATTTAAAAATGATGTGAACGCAAACGGTTTGTTTGAGGACGGAGATTATATTTTATTTTACGGACAAACACCACATCGCTGGTATTATGATGCGGTCGCGGATAAATTTACCCACCGCAACAATTATTATTCCGATAAAACATATTATTTCCTAACCACAGATAATGGCAGCGCAAAATACATTGCAGATCAGCCGCAATCGGGCATCGAAAATATGACATCTGATTCCTACGATGCCATGGTATTTTCAGATGTCGACAAAGTGAATCTTTTAAATTCAGGCCGCAAATGGTATGGCGACATTCTCGATATTTATAATCCCTCGCGTACGTACAATTTTACAATGGCGGATCTTGTTACCGCAGAGCCGGTGATCATCCGCACAAGTGCAGCAGGATCAAGCACTTCGGGCAATATTTATCTTGCTTACACCGCGAATGGCATTTCGCTTCCCACGATCGTGATCGATCAGGTTTCGGCAGGCTTTACAGAAACGTATGCATACGAAGAAAGCATGGAATATAATTTTAATTCTGCTGCATCGAATATAAATATTGATATCAGTTTTTCGGGTTCTTCCGTTGCAACTGCATGGCTGAATTATATCGAATTACTTGGCCGTTGCACTACACGCTATAACAGTCAGCAATTATTTTTCAGAGATGCGCGCACGGTCGGTGCAGGAAATGTAACTAAATACACAGTGGATGCTGACGGCAGTATTTCGATATGGGATATTACGGACCCGGTGCATGTAAAAAATCAACTGTTCTCTACCGGTGCAAGTGATATCAGTTTTATTTTACCGAGTGATACATTGAAACAATTTATCGCATTTAAACCGGGAGATGCTTATCCTTCTTCCGATATTACATTTGTTGAAAGCGTTGTGCATCAGGACCTGCATAATATTGATCTCACACCTGATTATGTAATAGTGAGTCATCCTTCGTTTATGGGCGAAGCGAGAAGGCTGGCAGGTTTTCATCATGACCTGCAGGGGCTTGACACGCTGGTGGTGGATGTAAATGATGTATATAATGAATTTTCTTCCGGTGCACAGGATATTACTGCTATCCGCGATTTTATGCGCATGTTTTATGAACGTGCCGCCGGCGATGCAGATAAAATGCCGCGATATTTATTATTGTTCGGCGATGCATCGTTCGATTATAAATATCTTGCTTTTAATGAAGAAAAAAATACGCTGAAAATTCCTACCTATGAAAGCAATGAATCTTTAGCGAAAGCAGTTTCTTACGGCACGGATGATTATTACGGATTTCTGGATCCGACGGAAGGTGATAATATCGAAGACAATGCCGAAAAACTCGATATCGGCATCGGGAGATTACCGGTGATGACGGTTACTGAAGCATCCCAGATGGTGGATAAAATGATCCATTATAAATCAACAGAATCACTTGGCAGCTGGCGCAATACGCTCACGTTTCTTGCCGATGATGAAGATTACAATACGCATGAAGAAGACGCTGAATTATTAGCCGGATATGTGCAGACGAATTTTCCGGTATATAATATTGACAAGATCTATTTTGATTCCTATCAGCAAATTCCCGGCGCCGGCGGTGAGCGGTATCCGGATGTGGAAACTGCGCTGAACAACAGAATATATTCCGGCTCCTTTATCATGAATTATCTCGGGCATGGAAACGAACAGAACTGGGCGCAGGAAAGAGTATTGTCCGTGGACGATATAAACGGGTGGACCAATTATGATAAACTCCAGTTATTTATGACAGCAACCTGTTCTTT
>CAYTFT010000052.1:0-10139 GCA_964437155.1 uncultured Chitinophagales bacterium
TTATGATGAAAAATATTTATTTGACTGGAACAACGATTAATAAATATTGGAATGGTACTATCGTCCGACCTGGCAAGGTTGTGCTGCACGGATGCATTGTTCTACAATAATGTCGCCCCTACAGGGCTATATTGAATGAATGTATTTTATCTACAATAATGTCGCCCCTATGGGGCTGAATTGAATGGATGTATTTTATCTACAATAATGTCGCCCCTATGGGGCTAAATTGAATGGATGGATTTTTTCTACACTAATGTCGCCCCTATGGGGCTGAATTGAATGAATATATTTTTTCTACAATAATGTCGCCCCTATGGGGCTGAATTGAATAATTGCTATAAATCTACAATAATGTCGCCCTTACAGGGCTGTATTGAATGAATGGATTTTTTTCTACAATAATGTCGCCCCTAAAGAGATATATTGAATGAATATATTTTTTCTACAATAATGTCGCCCCTACAGGGATATATTGAATGAATATATTTTTTCTACAATAATGTCGCCCCTACAGGGCTATTTTGAATGAATGTATTTTTTCTACAATAATGTCGCCCCTATGGGGCTGAATTGAATAATTGTTATACATCTACAATAATGTCGCCCTTACAGGGCTGTATTGAATGAATGGATTTTTTTCTACAATAATGTCGCCCCTATGGGGCTGAATTGAATGGAATTTTTCAACAATGAGTTGCCCAACGAGAGGTTAGCAGGCCCAATGGAGTTATACTATTGAATGAATGAATAAATGAATTTCATGAGCAATACTATCGCCTCCGACATTACGACAATAATATTTGTTCATACGTGGTTTATGCTAAGGGGTATTGCTTCAGGAAGGCAACGCTCTTTGCGATATCGTCGTGCAGATAGCGGTCATAATTGTTGAAGCTGACCTGCGTGCGATAGGCCGCATATAATTTTTCAATGATAACGGATGAACGGGCCGGACGCCGGAATTCGAATGCCTGTGCCGCCGTGAGTAGTTCTATCGCAAGAATGCGCTCAACATTTTCTGCAACACGTAAACATTTTGTGGCTGCATTGGCGCCCATACTCACGTGATCCTCCTGTTCGTTGCAACTGGAAATGGAATCAACACTTGCCGGTGTACAGAGCTGCTTGTTTTGTGAAACAATACTGGCCGCGACATATTGCGGGATCATCAATCCGGAATGCAAACCGGGTTCTGCCGTTAAAAATTCAGGGAGACTGCGTCCGCCGCTCAACATACGATATGTTCTCCGTTCAGAAATATTTCCCAGTTCACTTAATGCTATCGCAAGAAAATCCATACTTAACGCAAGCGGTTGTCCGTGAAAATTTCCGCCGGATAATATTGCATCTTCCTCTGCAAAAACATTCGGATTATCGGTGACACCATTTATTTCACGCGTGACAATTTCTTTCACATAGTCGATAGCATCACGACTGGCTCCATGTACTTGCGGAATGCAACGGAAAGAATACGGGTCCTGCACCTGTTGTTTTTGTGCGAAGAACGTTTCACTTCCCGCAAGAATTTGTAAAATATTTTTTGCCGTTCTGATCTGTCCGCTCTGATTTCGGATCGCATGAATTTTTTCATCAAATGGCTCCGCTTTGCAATCCCACGCCTCCAGACTTAACGCCGCGATAAGATCAGCCATGGCAGCAATATGCTCTGCCATTAAAATGCATTTCACCGCATGTGCACTCATAAATTGCGTGCCGTTCAATAATGCAAGTCCTTCCTTTGACCGCAATTTCAACGGTGCAAGTTTAAATTCACGCAATACTTCCTCTGCCGGCCTTACCACATTATTATATTTCATTTTGCCTTCCCCGATGAGTGACATGCTCATATGGGAAAGCGGACAAAGGTCGCCGCTCGCCCCCAGGGAACCCTGTTCAAAAATCACCGGTAAAATCCCGAGATTAAAATAATCGATCAATCGCCAGACAGTCTCCACACTAACACCGGAATTACCGTAACTGAGTGATTGAATTTTCAGCAATAGTAATATTGAAACGATTTCATCACTGATCATTTCACCGGTGCCGCATGCATGACTCCGAATGAGATTATATTGCAGCTGCTCAATAGCATCATCCGATATTTTTACTTTACACAAGGAACCAAATCCCGTATTCACACCATATACCGGCGCTTCGCGTTCAGCTAATTTTTTATCCAGATACACACGACATGCCTGAATTTTATTTCTTGCGTCGTCACTCAAAGCAAGTTTGGCTTTGCTTCCTATTATTTCACCGATGCGCTCTACCGATAAATGACCGGTGCCGATTTGATGCGTATTCATATTGTATTCTTTCGCTGTAAAATTGCCCATTTTCGGCCATATTCCCTATTTACAGGGGGATGTCGCAGGCACTTCCTTTCCTGCCAATTCTTATCTCCTCAATTCCGAGGCACCTATCTTTGCACCATGGCCGATATCATGACTTTCGATCGCATCGTAAAATCATTCGGTGAGGTAAAAGCACTGCAGGGTATTTCCTTTTCTATTCCCGAACATACCATCTTTGGATTGCTGGGTCCTAATGGTGCGGGAAAAACCACACTCATACGCATCATTACAAAAATATTCGCCGCCGACAGCGGAAATATCATTTTCGATGGCCGTGATATCCGCGAGCAACAATATGCCAATATCGGATACATGCCGGAAGAAAAAGGGATGTATAAAAAAATGAAAGTTGGCGAACATCTTATTTATCTGGCGCGGCTGAAGGGCCTGAATAAAAAAGAGGCAAAAGATCGTTCACAATACTGGCTTGAAAAGCTGGGTGCCGCCGACTGGTGGAATAAAAAGCTCGAGGACCTTTCCAAGGGAATGCAGCAAAAGGCCCAGTTTATTGCCACAATCCTGCACGACCCGAAATTGCTGATTCTGGATGAACCTTTTTCAGGTCTCGACCCGGTAAATACCGAAATGATAAAAAATGAAATATTTCAGTTACACCAGAAAGGGGTCACTGTTATTTTCTCAACACATAGAATGGAGCAGGTGGAAGAAATCTGCAAAAATATTGCCCTCATCAATAAAGGCAACCTAGTGCTCGGCGGCGATGTGAAGGAAATAAAAAACCGTTTCCGCGAAAATAAATACAAAATACAACTGGCTGAAAAAAAAGAGATCGGAGAGTCACCCTTATTTAGTATTTGTGAGCAGGATGACAACTCCGTCACCGTTTGCCTGAACGAGCCCATTTCCGGAAATGCATTACTGCATTATTTTATTGAAAGGAACATGGAGATCGTTTCTTTTTATGAAGTACTGCCAACACTGAATGAGATCTTTATTCATCTTGTAAATCAGAACAACCATGAAAAAGACCTGGCTCATCATTAAACGCGAATATATTACCCGTGTCCGTAAAAAATCATTTATACTTTTTACACTGCTCGGACCGGTTTTCTTTCTGCTCATCAGTATTCTGCCGATCGTTATCACGACGGCCAACCGTTCGTCGCAGCATATTCTGGTGAAGGATGAAAGTGGTTTGTTCACCGCGTTGCCCGATACCGCCGGCATGTATTTTAATTTTAAATACAACGACCAGTCAGCCGAAGTTTTAAAAACAGGATATACCACGCTCGACGGCGGTTACGATGCATTGCTGTATATTCCTGCCATAAAACCCGATGCACCGTATGGTATCGAAATTTACAGCAGTGAGCAAATGAGTCTCACCACCAGAAGTTATATCGAAAATATTATTGCAGATAAACTGGAGGAGATCAATCTGAAAAACCAGCATCTTGATAAAGAGCAGATCTTAAAATTGAGGCCACGCGTCAGCATTGACGACAAGGTAACTTCCGGGAAAATACAAAAAGAAGGCGATGCTGTTTTAGCAAGTGTTTTCGGATATATAATGGGATTCATTATTTACATCGTATTACTAATTTACGGCACCATGGTGATGCGCGGTGTTATGGAAGAAAAAACCTCCCGTATCATTGAAGTGATGGCATCAAGCGTGCGGCCCTTTCAACTGATGATGGGAAAAATTATCGGCATTGGAATGGTAGGTCTCACACAATTTATGACATGGGGGTTTCTGATCATGATCATTAACCTGATTGTAGGCATCGTATTCAGCACGCAGATCAATGCATTTATGGACATGGCATCCTCACCGGATGCAACCGGTAGCGACATGGCAATGATGGCACAGGCTTATGCAAGTCTCGGGCAACATCCGCTCTTTTATTATCTGATCATTTTCATTGTATATTTTCTCGGAGGATATTTTATGTATGCTTCTCTTTTTGCAGCAATTGGTTCTCTTGTTGGTGAGGATGAAACGGATGTACAAATGTTTTCACTTCCGGTGACGATGCTTATACTCATCTCAATTTTTATTATGATGGCCGTGGTGCAGCAACCGCACACACCGCTTGCCTTCTGGGCATCCATCATTCCTTTCTCCGCTCCAATTGTGATGCCAGCACTGATTCCCTTCGGGGTTCCGGTATGGCAGGTTGCACTGTCGATGACACTCCTCATCGGCGGATTTATTTTCACCACTTTCATTGCTGCACGTATTTACCGGACAGCCATTTTATTATCTGGTAAAAAAATAAAAATAAGGGAAGTGATCAGATGGATGTTGTATAAAGGATAAATAAGGTCTTTGCATTTACCGTAAGATCAGCAGCCTGTCGGCATCCAGCCTCAGCATGATAAATACAAGAATGGAAAATGCGAGCACGGAAGAACCACCGTATGAAATAAACGGCAGAGGGATACCGATCACCGGAATCAGTCCGATCGTCATACCCACATTGATCATGATCTGCAAAAAGAAAAAGCTTGCAACACAATAAGCATAGACACGCGAAAAAGGAGAACGCTGCCGCTCGGCAATAAAAATAATACGCAGCAAAAAGACGAGATATACAGAAAGGAAAATGAAGGTTCCGATAAATCCGAACTCCTCACCTATGGTGCAGAAAATAAAATCAGTGCTTTGTTCGGGCACCTGCTCCGATTGTGTCAATGTGCCTTCCAGATATCCTTTACCTGCAATTCCGCCGGAGCCTATCGTCATTTTACTTTGCGTGATATTGAAGGTAAGATCACTTTCATCTTTAATTTTTCCGACAGTTACCAGAACGCGTTCCGCCTGATATCCCTTCAAAACTTTTGTCATAATATAATCCGAGCCATACGTGACAAACGCACCGATCATCAGATAAATAATGATCGCTGCCCATACCGGATGATTTTTTTGCTTGCGCACCGTCATCCAGGCAAGAAATAAAATCACCATGCCCAGCAAACTTCCGATGATCGTGAAATCAGCATCGTACAATGCATACACGAGGATGCAAACCGAAGTAACAAATAACGCGAGAAAGGTGATCCCTTTTATTTTTTCCTTCCGGATGAGCCGCAATGAATTTATAGTAACATATCCGATAAGAAATACCGATAAAATATAAATAATGATGAGATGACTGAACAATAAGGAAAATACAAAGGCCATTCCGATGCCCACCACAAGAATCACTTCGTTGATCCGGAATCCTTCTCGGTACACCACGATCACAAGGCTTGCATATACCAGCGCCGAACCGAGGTCGCTCTGCATGATGATAATGCCCATCGGCACCCCTAAGATCAGATATGCGATGATTTTATTTTTCAGACTCCGCGGCTGACCCACGATCATGCTGAAAAATTTCGACAGCATTAATGCCGTCGCTGTCTTCCCGAACTCTGCGGGCTGGAACTGGAAGGAGCCCACCTGCAGCCAGGATCGGGCACCGTTAATTTCATCGGCAACCACGTATGTGATGCCGAGAACCACCAGCATTACTATATAAAATACCGCAGCGAATTTTGTGAAAAAGGTACTGTCAAATGTCAGGATACTGAATCCAACAATAAGCGAAATAAACATCCATACCATCTGCCTGCCATGTGTTTGTGATAAATTAAAAAAGCGGCTGGTATTTTCATCATAACTCACAGCGAATACCGTGAGTATACCGATCACTAATAAAGCAAAATACAACCCAAGGGAGAGTTGATCCACATTTTGCATGATCGATTTTTTTTCTCTCATGGTTTTTTAGGTAATGTTGCCTGCAATAAATTCGGTGCATCTGTTGAATCGGTAGGCGATGGCTTAACGGGTTTTTCGGGAACGCCATTCTTGATCAGGTCGGCCTGCATCATGCGTTCCTCGAGCGCTTTGCGTGCAGGCGAAATTGTTCCTTTAATATATTTTTCCACGACAAGGCTTGCGATCGGTGCTGCATAACTTGCGCCCCAGCCCGCATTTTCAACGATGATGGCAACAGCGATCTGCGGATTTTCTTCCGGCGCAAAACAACTGAACCAGCTATGGCTTTTTCCATGCGGATTTTCTGCTGTTCCTGTTTTTCCGCAAACCTGAACAGAATCAATATGTGCGACTTTTGCTGTTCCGAAATTTACGGCACCGGCCATTCCATGCCGTATATATGGAAAGATCGTATCATTCATTCCTGTTTCTCTCCGCGTTTTAAATACTGTAAGAATAGAATCGGCATCATCAGCATATTTTAAAACATGCGGTGTATAAAAAAATCCTCCGTTCGCGATCACTGCCATCGAATTTGCAGATTGCAATGGTGTAAGGATCAACTGGTCCTGACCGATGCCGAGCGTTACACAATTACTTGCCTTCCATCTTCCCTTTCCATAAATTTTATCATAATCTTCCGGCTTGGGAACATTTCCGTTTCTTTCGTTGGGCAGGTCTATGCCGGTGCGGACACCAATTCCCCACCGGCTGAGTTTTTCCTTAAAATCGCGAAGGCCTTCTGCAGGCGTTGCATGTGCATCTTCCATAAAATACCGGAAGGTGTAGCAGAAATATGCATTACAGGAATGTCCGATGCCCAGTTCAACATTCGCGGGATAAGGATGTGAGTGACAGGCAACAGTATGACCGCTCATCACATACCCATGCGGACAATTATATCCGGTATTTGGTGTGAGTGTTCCGGCATCTAAACCGAGGGCCGCCATCACCGGTTTGAATGTGGAACCCGGAGGATAATATCCATTGAGTGCGCGATTGGTAAGTGGTCGTGTTTCATCAAAAACGAGCTTCGCAAAATTTTTTGTCCGCGCACTCCCCACCAGCATATTCGGATCATACCCCGGCGAACTCACCAGCGCAAGCACTTCACCTGTAGAGGGTTCAATAGCAACGAGGGCTCCTCTTTTATTGGCGAGCAATTGTTCGGCATACGTTTGTAATTCGATATCGATAGTGAGTGTGAGGTTTTTTCCGGCAACGGGTGCAACATCTTCACTGCCGTCATTCAAGGGCCCCACTTCACGGCCAAATCTATCGATGACGATATTTTTATATCCTTTTTGTCCGCGCAGCAGATCCTCATAACTTTTTTCGACACCGCTTTTTCCGATCACATCCGCATTGCGATAATAGCCGTTGGATTTTTTGATATCATTTGAATCTACCTCCGCAACATACCCCAGCAAATGTGCGGCAGAGGGATATGCATATTTCCGTACAGGGCTTATCGCGGTAAAAAATCCCTTGAATTCGTATAAATATTCTTCAATGCGACCGAATTCTTCCGCAGAGATCTGCGATAAAAAAACACTTTCACGCATCCGTGAAAATGATTTCGCTTCTTTCATCCTTTTAATGAAGTACTCTTTATCAATGCCAACGATCTCGCAGAACCGAACCGTATCAATATCCTTCACCTGCGAAGGCACCACCATGAGTTTATAGCTCGGTTCGTTGTAAACGATCAGTTTACCGTTGCGGTCGAAGATCTGGCCGCGGTCGGGATCCACCTGTTCCTTCCTGATGCCCCTGTCATCCGCTATCTGCTTATAGGTATCATCAATTACCTGGAGATAAAAAAGCCGGATAAAAAAGAGAAGAAACACAGCGACAATGAGCCCCTGAATAACATAACTGCGGGGTTTAACATTATCTATAACTGCCATAATTCAATGCCTGAGAAAAAAATAAATCTGCTATGCAAATTTCATAAATGTTTTACACTAAAATGCCGGTTGTGAAAAATAAAAAAATTAACGCTTTACTTTGCGCTTTGCGAATAAAAATGCGAGTATGATCATTAACACGGTTGACACAAGCGTACTCGCAGCAATTTTAAGCAAAAGAAAACCCGGATCTCTCAACCAGAACACCTGTAATAAAAAATAAATGGTATGATGTATAAACGTGATCGTGAGCGTGAACAAGGCAAACCATACGATCCCGAGTTCAGAGAGAGAGGGCCCGGTTACATTTTCATATCCTGTTATCGGTGTATACGCTTTGATAAGGCGCGGCCTGATATAGGCGATGAAGACACAGGCTGCCGCATGCATGCCGGCGGTATTGGAGAACATATCGATACTGATGCCGGTAACGAAAGCAAGTGGCAGCAATATCCATAACGGTGTTTCAAACGGCAGCAGTATGATGAACATCAGATATACATACGGATGAATATATGCGTTGATGTCAAGGTCGTTGAGCACCAGCACCTGAAACAGGAGCAGGAATAAAAATCCCAAAACACGTAATATCCAGTTAATGATCTGCATTCAATACTTCATTCTCGACCGACTCGCGTTCGTCTTTCATAATTTCATTTACGACATACACATATTTTAATGCGCTGAAACGCGTAGATAATCGTATATTGAGTTTATAATAATTACTTCCGGGATCTTTACCGTAATCTTCCAGTGTGCCCACCATTAAATTCGGCGGAAACATCGGCGAAACCACGCTGGTAATGATTGAGTCGCCCTTCTGCAATTGCCCCGGCTCAGAAACCTGGATCACACTCGCAAGCGTAGGAAATTTCCCGTCCCATACCAGCCGGCCCTGGGCATTGGAATTTTTTACAGCAACACGGCTTACAAATTGCGTATGCAACACACTCATCACCACGCTGAAATTTTCTGAGACTTTCACAACACGGCCAACAATTCCACTGGACGTGATCACACCCATATTTTCATGAATGCCATGTGCCGATCCCTTATTCAGTGTGATATAGTTATTCGGTTCTGTGAATGAATTTCCGATCACCACTGCAGGGATATAGGAATATAATTTTTTGCCGAGTGAATCAGCAACCAGATGTGTATACGAGGTATCAATTTTATTTGACTCTGCGAGCGATTCCCGCAAACGTGCATTTTCTGTTTCCAGACTATCGTTCACTTCCCGCAGATCGAAATACGCTTCGAAATTTCCGTACGTGTTGAGCACATTTCCGGTTACACGGTTTGCAGAGTTGACAAAAAAAGTGCGGTGAAAATTATTATAGGTAAAGACAAAATAAAAAGAGATCAGTTCAAGAAGCAGAAAAAGGAAAACTGCATAATGACGGATGATGAATAAAAAGAAGCTGCGCATTATGCATTCATCCGGTTAGTTCATGAGTAAAGCGCCATATTGTTCTCTGTTCTTCAATGCAATTCCTGTTCCTCTGACAACCGCCTTTAACGGATCATCAGCCACGTGCACCATCAGTTTTGTTTTAAGGCTTATCCGCTTATCCAGTCCGCGAAGGAGTGCACCGCCGCCGGTAAGATAGATTCCGTTTCGCTGAATATCACTCGCAAGTTCGGGAGGCGTTGTCTCTAATGCTTTCAGAATGGCCTCCTCAATTTTGGAAATAGATTTATCGAGGGAATGGGCAATTTCAGAATAAGTAACAACGAGCTGTTTCGGGATACCGGTCATAAGGTCGCGGCCGCTCACCTGATAATCTTCCGGCGCTTCATCGAGTTCAGTGAGTGCCGAACCGACGTTGATCTTGATCGCCTCTGCCGTTCTTTCCCCGATCAGCAGGTTATGCTGACGGCGCATATAATCCACGATGTCGGCAGTGAATTCATCTCCCGCAACGCGGATCGACTGGTCGCAAACGATACCGGAAAGGGCTACTACCGCGATCTCGGTGGTTCCCCCGCCAATATCGATGATCATATTACCCACCGGTTCCTGCACGTCGAGTCCGATACCCAATGCAGCAGCCATTGGCTCGTGGATCAGATAGGCTTCGCGCGCGCCGGCCTGTTCTGCGCTGTCTTTTACGGCCCTTTTCTCCACCTCGGTGATAC
>CAYTFT010000053.1:0-10067 GCA_964437155.1 uncultured Chitinophagales bacterium
AGAATGTAATTGAAACGCGTAATTTTATTTTCCGCTCAGGAGAATTTTGACTTTACAGAAAATGTCCTGTCGCGAGCAGGAATAACGGCTGTGCTTATCAATATTACAGAGAGCAATTAATTTTTTTGCTTCTGCCTTATTATATTTGAATTCAAATCAGATACAAGTATGACCAGTGAAGAAACACTTTTCTTTGCAACCGGCAGAGCCTTAAAAAAAGCAGAGGAGAGCCAGATGTTCGGCAAACCCTGTTTCAAGGTCAATGGCAAAGCATTTACCTGCTTTTTTGGAAAGGATATGGTTTTCAAACTTGCAGGGGATACCCATACAGCAGCACTTGCACTGAAAGGAAGTAAATTATTTGATCCATCCGGAAAAGGCCGGCCCATGAAAGAATGGGTCCAGGTTCCATTCACACATCATCAATACTGGGAAAAATTTGCAGGCGAAGCACTTCGCTATGTCGCAGGAAAATAAATGGCCATCAGCATTTTTCCCGCGTTGTTCAACGGCATTTCTTTTAACTTAAAGTAAATGATTCTACCCGGATAATGAAAACATTTTATCTTTGAATACATTCATACAAACATAATCCCAATGCCCGAAGAAAAAATCAACGCACGGTTAGAGACATTCTGTGATGGTGTTTTCGCCATAGCACTCACATTACTTGTGCTCGAATTAAGAGCGCCGCTTGCAATTAATATTCACGGCCCCGGCGAACTCTGGGAATCACTGAAGGAATTGCTTCCTGCCATCTATGCATTTTTACTCAGCTTCGGTATCATACTGATATCCTGGGTGAATCATCATTATATCATGAAATTATTTAACCGGTCGTCGCCGCAATTTATTTATGCAAATGGCTTTTTATTACTCACAATCGTTATTATTCCTTTTCCTACAGCATTATTATCTGAATTCGGATTTTCGGATGCTGCAGCACCTGCAGTTGTAATTTATAGTTTCGTGAACTGGCTCACCAATATCGGTTGGCTGCTGGTGGCGCGCACAGGGCTCCATCCGGATGCACTGACAAAGAATGAAAATTCGCGGCAAATTGTTGAGAAAATAAAAGTGCGCGGATATTATGCTTTCTTTATTTATCTCGCATGCACCATCATCGCCTTCTGGTTTCCAACAGCAATCGCCATCGCACTCACACTCATCTGGATCAGCTGGATGATTTTCGGATTGCGTTCCATGCATGTATACGATGCGGAGTAAGATTCCGCCTGTTTCATAAATCATAAAATAATCCCTATTTTGTACCGGAATTAAACGTGCGCCACCGGCACGGTAAATAATGGCGTTATACATATGAAAAATTTTATACTCCTGTCTCTATGTCTTCTTGCAGGCCTTGCAATACAGGCGCAATCCTGGGAAACCATTTTCCTGGATGACTTCAACCGCGCCGATGGCCCGCTGGGACCCGATTATACCATTGATAAATCAGCGAACATGAATGTGGCTGTCAGCAGCAACGAAGCAAGTTTCGCCTCCTCATCTGCACCCGCATTCTGGTCGGCAAAATATGTGGAACCTGTAGATTACGACAGTTTACGTGTGAGCTGCATGTACCACTGTGCGAACATGGGATACAATTTCTCACTTGATGCAAGAGATAATGGTGTAAATACCTACAGTGCGACCGTGGTTTCTTCTTCCGACAGTGTTATATTGTATTCGCGTGATTATGTTGGCGGACGCACTGTTCTTGGAGGGGACAAAGCACATCTGAATACCGTGAGTACTTATTATATGGAATTCACCATGCTGAATGATAAACTCACCGTAAAATTTGTGCAGATCGGCAGCGTGGATACGCTTTCTATTATTACAACCGATGATGCTTTAAACGGCACCACAGCCGGCATGAGCGGATATTATGCTAACAGCGCATCTGTGTTCGTCGATAATTATAAAATTGAAGCGGTGACAAATGGTGTTGGAGTATATACTTTTTCAGATAAAAATTTAAATATCTGCCCAAACCCGGCGAATGATCATGTGCGCATTGATGTACCGGTAAACGGAAATCAAACGCTGCTGCTAAGCAATACATCGGGTCAGGTTTTAATAAATACATCCATTTATTGCATCACAGGAAATTATATGCTTGATACATCCGCATTGGAAGATGGAATATACTTTATCCGCCTCCAGAATAATTATTCCGAAACGTATGCGGGCAAGCTGATGATCGCAAGATGATCAGAACCTTATAAAATGAACTGGCTACTCTCCGGCAACTGGGTACTCATTTCCTCGATCTGGTATTTCGGGAATGGTATTCTGCATGATGTTTTTGTTCTCATAAATCATAAAGGAAAATACGACAGAGAACTTTTACGGCTTTTAATGGACGGGCATGTTTTATTATTATCAGGTGCAATAACATTTACCGGCTGGGTGATGATCAATAATGCAATTGCTTATGCAGATATTCTGAATGGCATCATTGCCTTATTCATGATCCTATATTGTATGATGATCTTTCCCTTTTTAAAATCCTTCGGAACACTCCTCGTAAGCATCTTATTATTACTCGTTTCAATATTTTAATTCCGGGAAATCGGGATCATTTTCTCCAGTACATCCGCAACTTCTTCATAGCGGCAATTCCTGTTTCAGTGCACGATGAACGATTCCTAAAAAAAAAATTGCATTTTCCTTGCGCAACCAAATGATTGCACATATATTTGCAACCGAATAGTTGCTCAATCACTTAAATTATGCGCAGAGATGTATTCCAGGCGATTGCCGACCCCACCCGACGGGCAATTTTGACCCTGATTGGTCCGGGTTCGATGACGCCCAATGCCATCGCCGAACATTTTCACAGCAGCCGGCAGGCAGTTTCGAAACATATTAAGATCCTTACCGAATGTGACCTCCTGCAGCAGGAACAGCAGGGGCGGGAGATCTATTATTACCTCAATCCGGGGAAAGTAAAGGAAATTGATACCTGGCTCGAACCGTTCAGAAAATATTGGGAGCAGCGTTTCGACCAGCTCGACACAGTATTACAACAAATAAAATCTAAAAAAAATGATAGCTAACAACCGTATGCAGATCGTTAAAGACCTGCCGAACAAAAAATTACACATCACACGATTTTTTGATGCAGCGCCTGCGCAGGTTTGGGAAGCGTGGACCAACAGGGAACTGCTCGACCAATGGTGGGCACCCAAACCCTGGCGCGCCGAAACAAGATCAATGGAATTTCGCGAAGGCGGCAAATGGATGTATGCAATGGTAGGTCCCGAAAATACCCGGGACTGGTGCATCGTCAATTACATTTCCATTGAACCGGGAAAAAGTTTTACGGGGACCGATGGTTTCTGCGATGCTGATGGAAATGCAAACACCGATTTACCTACTATGCTCTGGAAAGTAGATTTTCATCCGGAAGCAGATGGAACAAAAGTCAGCGTAGAAGTTACATTTACTTCAGAAGCAGATCTTGAAAAAATAATTGAAATGGGATTCGAAGCAGGATTTACAGCAGCGCTGGAAAATCTGGACGCTTTACTGGAAGCATAAATTCCATTTGTTTATCTATTTATATCTGTTTAGCATTTACGTTACCGGATATAAAATTATAAGCATACCCGTCAACCCGGCAGGGTGAACCGTTGATGCAGATCTCGATTCACCCTGTTGCATTTCTGTAAAGGCCTTGTTCGAAAATGTTCTTATGTTTGAAAAATTGTAATTGAAGAAATATCCGCATTGGAAAACTCCTTCCGATATGCGAATTTTGATTATAAATCGGCCCATTATGCACAATAAACTCTTCCTTTTTTTCAGCCTCTCCTGCATTGCTTTACTATCCTACGGACAGGTTCCGGAAAATCCGGTAATAGATTCTCTCCAAAAGGTCGTTCAAAAAATGCCGGAGGATACCAATAAGGTGAAAACCCTCAATGATCTTGCATTTGAATATGCTTATCATAATCCGGATGAAGGGATCAGAACCGGAGAAATGGCACTCACGCTGGCAACCAAGTTACACTGGAAAAGCGGCGAGGCGCGTGCACATTCGGTGATAGGTTCCAATTATGCGAATAAAGCAGATTATGCAAATGCGTTGAAATATGAATTGAAAAGTCTGGATATGTTCGAGCAGCAGAATGATTTGCGCAATCAGGCCATTCTCCTCCGTAATATCGGAATTGTGTATTCACGTAACGGTGAATTTGAGAAAGCGCTCGAAACATACGATAAATCGATGGCCATTTACCGCACCATAAATAATTGGGAGGGGGAAGCTGGAGTATACGGTAATATGGCGAACACCTATTACAATATGGAGCAGATGGAAAAAGTGCTTGAGTCAAATTTAAATGCGCTCTCCATTTACCAAAAAAATAATTACCGGAAAGGCGAAGCGCTCATCCTGGGCAATATCGGAAATTATTACGCTGAAACGGGTGCATTCGGCCAATCGATGCCGTATTATTTTGCAGCGCTGCGGGCAGAAAGAGGATTAAAAAATCAAAACGGGGTCATTCGTAATTTAGGGAATATCGGAGAAACTTATTTCGACATTTCAAAACAACCGGAGTCGGCGATCAAATCCGATTCACTGATACCCGCCGGAAGTAAAGCAAATTTACAAAAAGCGATACTGTATCTGCAGCAATGTGTCGACGGCGCAGTGGAATTAAAGCAAACGGAATATATTCTTGCATTTCAGGAAGTTTTATCAGAAGCTTATAAAGCAGCCGGAAATACGGATAAATCATTTGATCTGTATAAAAATTATATTGCCGTAAGAGACAGCGTAATTAATTTAGAAAATTCAAAGAAAATATTGCAGACACAAATGCAATATGCATTTGATAAAAAAGCGGCTGAAGCGGCTGCCGACCAGGAAAAGAAAGATATCCGGCAGAAGGGATACAGGAGCATGCTGGCGGGAGGTTCTGTTTTACTCATTATCATTATTGTCATCCTTGCAAACCGTTACCGTATTAAACAACGTTCCAACAAAGCACTTGCGGCTGCATTAAAAGATCTGCAGGAAGCGCAGGCCCAACTGGTAAAAAGTGAGCGCATGGCCGCTTTGGGTATGATGACATCCCGCATGGCACATGAGATCTACAACCCGCTGAATTTTGTCAATAATTTTTCGCTGCTATCACTTGAACTCGTTCCAGAATTTGTTCACGCACAAACGGATGCTGAACGCAATAAAACCGGTGAAACGCTTACTGAAAATATTGAAAAAATTGTTGCGAACGGAAAACGCGCAGCAGATATCATTCACCAGTTGCAGGAGCATATCCGGACGGGTACTGCCCATACATTTTTTGAAGAGGAGAATAATTAAGCGAAAGTTTCAATAGCTTTAATACATCTTTAAATGGCAGATTGAAAATTACAATGATGAACGAAATTCAATATAACATATAACTATAAAATTAAACTCACTATGTCGCGCATTACAGGTGCTCACTCCATTATTTATAGCAGGGATCCCGAAGCGGACCGTGCATTTTTTCAGGAAATATTGCAATTCCCTTACGTTGATGTTGGCCATGGCTGGCTGATATTTGGTTTACCTCCTTCGGAAGCAGCAATCCACCCTTCGGATGAAAACAGCATACACGAATTATTTCTTATGACAGATGATATTCAAGCATTTGTAAAGGAAATGAAGAATAAAAAAATCAGGTGCTCTGCTGTGCAAGATCAGGGGTATGGAATTATGACGCAACTTACGCTTCCGGGCGGTGGAAAGATTGGTGTGTATCAACCCAGACATGCACGGCCTCCGGAAGTTGCGAATAGCAATACTCCATCAAAAAAAACTCCCGGAAAAACGAAAAAAAAGACTAAAGCGAAACCCGGTTTAAAAAATAAATGAACCGCAGGTCAATACCGCTGAATGCAATATTTATAATTAAATGTTAAATTTTATTCCTGTAAAATCTCCCTCATCATTATCCGTTATCTTTACCCAAAATCACAATCATGGCACGAACTAGCACCTACCTTAATTTTCCACGCAATACGGAAGAAGCATTTAATTTCTATCGCACCGTTTTCGGCGGTGATTTCGGCAATGATGGCATTGCAAGATTTGGTGATATTCCAGCAATGGAGGGAGCAACACCAATGGCAGAAACAGATAAAAATCTTGTCATGCATATTGAACTCGCCATCACCGGCGGACATATACTGATGGGAACGGATGCACCGGAGTCAATGGGATTTAATGTCCGGATGGGAAATAATGTATATATCAACCTTGAACCGGATACACGTGCCGAGACAAAACGATTATTTGATGCATTATCTGCCGGGGGAAAAATTGAAATGGAATTACAGGATATGTTCTGGGGAGCCTATTATGGAAGCTGCACCGATAAATTCGGTGTACAGTGGATGTTTAACTGTACAGAAAAATAAAAATTAAAAAATGGAAAATACAGAAAGAATAAAAATTACGGTGACCGCAGATATTGCCGCACCGCTTGCAACTGTCTGGAATAAATGGACAACGCCCTCTGATATTATGCAATGGAATAATGCCAGCGACGACTGGCATACGCCGGCTGCCACAAACGACCTTCGCACCGGAGGATCGTTTTCCTGCACCATGGCAGCAAAGGACGGAAGTTTCAGTTTTGAATTCGGCGGGACCTATGATGCAGTAATTATGCACCAACGCATTGCATATACTATGGGCGACGGCAGAAAAGCAGAAGTAATTTTTAAGGAAAACAACGGCTCCACCAATATAACAGAAACCTTTGATGCTGAATCACAAAATCCGCCTGAAATGCAACAGGCAGGATGGCAGGCAATTCTCAATAACTTTAAAAAGTACGCAGAAACTAACTAATTACTGTCATAGAGAATATCTGCAACATTCCAGCTAAGGAATATACGCTTATTCATTTTCCATAACCATTGTCCGGCAATGGATATTTCGCATGTCCCGCTTCCTTATTTCGACCGGAGTCGGGAGGCAACCTTTTTGGTCAGTTCATCCTTTTTGGCTTTGACAATTCCCTTCACATCTTTTTTGACATTTTCGATCTTCTCCTGCATTCCCTCTTTCAGATGTTGCACTTCATCTTCCATTGCATGAACGATCTCCCCGCCTTTTTTCATTATTTTTTTACGGGTTTTTGATCCCTTATGCGGAGCGACCAATACACCCACCGCAGCACCTGCAGCCAATCCGGCCAAAACACCGGCAGCCACTTTTCCGGAACTCACTTTTTGCTTTTTCATACGACCAGTTTTAATATTTTATTTTACGTATTCCGGCGCAGGGTGTTGCATAAATCAAAAAATTAACCCGGCAAAAGGCCTGAAATTTTATCCAACAACCGGAATCGAAATTTCAGTAACCCGGTTTCGTAATAATTTGTATTTTCGTTGATATACGCAAAGAAAATGTCAATCAACAATTCCGAACAATCAAAAGAAACATCCCGCATAGAAGCTTTCAGCGACGGGGTATTCGCTATTGCCATCACTTTACTGATCCTTGATCTCCATGTGCCCGAAATGAAGGAAGGCGAAACGCTGATCCATAATCTGCTTGAGGAATGGGCAAGTATGCTTGCATTTCTGTTAGGATTTTTCACAATCCTCATTTGCTGGATCAACCATCATTTTATGTTCCGTTCCATTTACCGGAGCGACAGCATCCTTTTATTGCTCAACGGATTTAAACTGCTTGTTGTAAGTGTAACGCCTTTCGCGACCGCCATCCTCTCCAAACACCTGCAATCGGGCTGGAAACAGGAAGCAGTAAATTTATTCTGTTTCAATTTTACATTAATGGGACTTGCCATGACGGGCGTATATGCCTATGCATACAAAAAAGGATATACTGCGGGAACCGGCAGCGATATGCATGCAACAAAAAGATTATATGTATTTGCAGGAATTTGTTCTGCTTCCATTTGGCTCATTTCTTTCCTTAGCATACCCGCATGTCTCGCACTTTCTGCAGTTATGTTCCTGATATTTCTTTTTCCGAAACATGCTGTGGCATGGCAGGTGAAAAGAATGCAAGCCTGAAAATAGTTTGCGGCAACGTGTAACAAATCAGACTGCAACTCCGTCAGACGGAAAACATATATGTGAAAACGCTTACCCTTTTTATGGCTATTGCCTGCTCCACCCTCCTGACCAGTTTCAGGCCTGCTAATTTTCCGTGGATTGTATCGACACATGACGGCTACACCTTTTATTATACTTCAGCAGATACCGATAATGTTTCAGGATATACGGAAATGATCGATTCTTCCATGGAAACAGTAAGCCGTTTTTTCAGCGGCAGCTTTCATAATGGCTTTGCAGTTTATGTGCATCCAAACAGGCATTCACTGGACAGCACCTGGCAAAAGGACTGGAATATGCCGGAATTTACCTCCGAATGCTGGATGGTGGCAAGCGGAACGGCAGCGAAACTGGATATGATCTCCCCGGCAGTCTGGGATAGCGAAGCATGCGAACATGTATATTACGAAAAAGAAAAAACACGCAGACTTATAACGCATGAAATCGTACATGTTTTTCACGGGCAATTAAATGTGAGTCCCGATTTCAGCAATACCGACGGCATCGACTGGTTTATTGAAGGACTGGCAACGTATGCATCCGGTCAATGTGACAAAGAACGGCTGACAGAGGTACACACTGCGATCGCAGAAAATAAAGGTCCGGAAAATCTCGATGCATTCTGGACAGGCAAATTAAAATATGGATTTTCCGGGTCCATTGTAATGTATATTGATTCTGCATTCGGCAGAGAAAAATTACTGGAACTAATGCCGCTCAATACAAAAACAGCTTTACTGGAAACACTGCATATTTCTGAAGAAGAATTGCTCAGTGGCTGGAAGAAATTCTATACCAAAATGAATTAACGGCGTTTTGATGAAATTTTCAAAAAGGCGAAATGCCGGCAGAGTGGCATATGTCAATTCCTGAAGTGACTTTACTTACATTTCCCAATTGCGATTTTTTCTATCTTGCAGAACGATAGGATGTTATCTGCAAAATTGATCTGCAGATGCATGGAATTGATTTGCGTTGGGAACATCAACGCTTAAATTGCATATTATGAAAAAACTGGAGAATAAAGTTTCCATAATTACCGGAGCGGGTTCCGGAATGGGCAAATCCATTACCACCTTATTTGCGGCGGAAGGCAGTAAAGTAGTGGCTGTTGATATTAATCAGGAAAGACTGGCTGCACTTGAAAAAGAAATTAAGGCGGCAGGCGGGGAAATCACGACACTTATCGCCAATATATTCCTTGAGGATGATATTGAAAGGATGATTAGTACAGCAACAGCAACTTACGGCACACTGGATATTCTTGTAAACAACGCGGGTATCATGGATAATTTCGGAAGCGTTGCCGACACCGATAATGCGGTCTGGGAAAAAGTTATGGGAATAAATGTAACCGGGCCATTCAAAGCAATGCGCTCTGCAATGAAAATATTTATTGCTAAAAACAGCGGTTGCATTATTAATATCGCTTCTGTCGGAGGGTTATTTGGTGCCCGTGCCGGGGCAGCGTATACGGCAAGTAAACATGCATTGATCGGGCTGACAAAAAACACAGGTTATTTGTATGCAAAAACCGGTATTCGCTGCAATGCGATCGCACCGGGAGCGGTGAACACACATATTGGCGATACCATAGATTTCACGAAAATAACAGCGCTTGTAAATGACAGGATCATGCCGGGCATGGTGTTAAATCCAAGAACCGGCGAACCGGATGAAATTGCAAAAGTTGCGCTCTTCCTGGCTGGTGATGAAGCCTCATTCATTAACGGACAGGTAATTGTTGTGGATGGAGGATGGAGTTCTTATTAAATAAAAAATGCACCGGTCGATTTTACTTCTGCAGCTGAGGATCAAATTTCTGTTTGCTTGTTTAACGGAACATAATACAGGATTACCGCTCCTGATGAAAAAGTTTTTGTCTTGATCAGATTAAGTTGAATTTTTTCATGTATATCCCGGAATAAAGGCAATCCGCTTCCCGCGATCACAGGGTGTACGCATATCTGGAA
>CAYTFT010000054.1:0-9967 GCA_964437155.1 uncultured Chitinophagales bacterium
TTCAGATTTTATTTGTAAGGCGGAAGGTTAATTATCAAAAATCAACAAATTGTCCGGTGCTGTTGTATCAGTTCCCGAAGGCAAAAAATAGTTGCGGGATCAGCATTGGATCTGAGAAATTACAGGATGATCAATTTTGAATTGACGGCCTGCTGTTTATTGATGCATGTGCAATTGTAGCATGTACTTTTACCATTGCAGCTTTACTTTTTCCGATTGTGTTTACAACAGGTTAATTTCTTTGCCTCCGGATGCAGCTTCAAAACAGGAAAAACACTAACCAAAGTTTCCCGGTGCGCTGACTTAGGTCATTGAATACAATCTGCGCCGTGTCAAATTTTACACTCAAACTAAACCACTCATTTTATGAAAATCTTCACATCTATTTTCATGGGAATCTGCGTCAGCACAATGCTATTGTCCTGCAGTTCAAACAATACCGCGGCTACCGATGAAACCGGCAGCGAGGCTGGTGCTCAGGCCGGTGGCCAGGAAGCAGTACAGGACGATGTATCTCAAAAAGACGTTGTAAAAATTGCTGTTGGCTCACCCGACCACACTACCCTCGTTGCAGCACTCAAGGCTGCGGAACTTGTAAATGATCTTGCGAATGCGGGACCATTTACTGTTTTTGCCCCGACAAATGCTGCTTTCGACAAATTACCCGCAGGTACTGTTGACGATCTCTTAAAACCTGAAAACAAAGCAAAACTGGAAACTATTTTACAGCATCACGTAATGACATCTGCACTGGATGTATCTTTTTTCCAGGACGGACAAACATTCGGAATGGTAGACGGCACCAATGCAACCTTCCATATTAAGGACGGCGCTACTTATATCGATGATGCTAAAATTATCGGCAGTGTGCGTGCCTCCAATGGTTGGGTGCATGTTGTCGACGCAGTGGTTCTGCCTAAATAATTATTGTTGGCAGCCGGCGCACTTGTTTACCCTTTTGATCATTTGTTTGTATTCAGATCTTTAATTTTCAGCCTGTTTATACCCTGCTGTGCGGAGGTATAAACAGGCTGATTTTTTACCGCGGAAAAACCTTTGAACAATACGCAACATTCTCTAAATTGCAAGCTTTATAAAAAACAAGGAGGACACGATGAAAACTTATAGCAGTGAACACATTAAAAACGTAGTGCTCGTAGGGCATTCCGGCTCCGGAAAATCTACGCTCGCCGAGTGCATGTTGTTTGAATCCGGAGCGATCAACCGCCGCGGGTCAGTGGCCGATAATAACACAGTTTCCGATTATTTTGAACTCGAGCATGAGCGCGGGAACAGCGTATTCAGTAAACTCATGCATGTTGAATGGAAGGAAACAAAAATCAATATCATCGATACACCGGGGATGGACGATTTTGTGGGAGAAGTGATCTCCGCCTTCAAGGTTGCCGATACCGGCCTGTTAGTGCTCAACGGCGCAAATGGTGTGGAAGTCGGGACAGAACTCATCTGGGAATACGCCGATCACCTTAAAAAACCGATGATCCTCATCATCAATCATCTTGACGAAGAAAAATCAGATTTTGAAAATACTATTGATCAGGCTAAAGAACGGTTCGGCAGAAAAGTAACCGTTGTGCAATATCCGTATAACCAGGGCCTCGACTTTAATGCAATAATTGATGTGCATACCATGCTGATGTATAAATTCAGCACAGATGGCGGCAAGCCGGAAAAACTACCGATCCCGGAATCTGAAATGGCAAAAGCGCAGGAACTGCATAATGCACTCATTGAGGCTATCGCCGAAAATGATGAGGGATTGATGGAGAAGTTTTTTGAAAAGGGAACCCTGGAGGAAGAGGAGATGATCAAAGGTATGATGCTCTCCATCCGTCACCATGATCTTTTCCCTGTTTTCTGCGTTTCGGCAAAACATAATATGGGAAGCGGCCGCATCATGGGATTTATTGATAAATGTTGCCCTTCGGCAGCGCATATGCCACCCGAAAAACTCACCAACGGTGCAGATCTTCCCTGCAACGCCAATAACCCGGCAATTGCATTCGTATTCAAAACAATGAGCGAACCGCATCTGGGCGATATGAGCTTTTTCAAGGTTTGCAGCGGGAAGGTGACCACCGGTATGGATATGAATAATACCAATACGAATAACGCTGAACGATTTACCCAGCTATTCGTATTGCAGGGCAAAAAAAGGGAGACCGTAAATGAACTGATGGCGGGCGATATAGGTGCCACCGTCAAATTAAAAAAGACGCATACCAATGATACGCTTGCCGTAAAAGGACAGGAAGTGGCGATTGAACCCATTCATTTTCCGGAACCAAAGGTGCAGGCTGCAATTGAAGTGCATAATAAGGGTGATGAGGAAAAAATGGGGATTGCATTGCACCATATTCATGAAGAGGATCCTACTGTGGAGATTGATCATAATATGGAGCTGAAGCAAACGATCGTAAATGCGCAGGGCGAATTGCATCTGCAGGTATTGAAATGGAAGATCGAACATAGTTACGGGGTGAAGTTTGACTATATAAAACCACGGATTCCTTATCGGGAAACCATCCAGAAATCTGTTAAGGCCGATTACCGTCATAAAAAACAAAGCGGTGGTGCAGGACAGTTTGCCGAGGTGCATATCATAGTTGAGCCCTGGCATGAAGGAATGGCTGATCCGAAAGATGTAACGGTGCGGGGACGCGAAGAACATGCACTCAAATGGGGCGGGAAACTCGTATTTTATAATTGTATTGTCGGCGGCGCTATCGATGCGCGCTTCCTCCCGTCCATTCTGAAAGGGGTGATGGAAAGAATGGTGAACGGTCCGCTTACAGGAAGTTATGTCCGCGATGTGCGCGTGAGCGTATTTGACGGTAAAATGCATCCCGTTGACAGTAATGATATGGCCTTCAAAATTGCAGGCATGATGGCATTCAGGAACGCCTTCCGCGAAGCGGACCCAAAAATACTGGAGCCTATTTATGACCTGGAGGTGTTAGTGCCCGGCGATTATATGGGTGAGGTAATTGGCGATCTACAGACCAGAAGAGGAATTGTGATGGGAATGGATAGTGAGGGACATTACCAGAAAGTGATCGCTCGTGTTCCGTTATCTGAATTATATGATTATTCTTCAACATTGCGTTCGCTCACGCAGGGCCGCGGTAAATTCACCCGTCGCTTCAGTGAGTATGCACCGGTGCCATTTGAAATCCAGAATCAACTGATGGCAGCGCATAAGGAAGAATTGCAGGAGGCCTGATTAACTCCATCAACCACGAAAAAATTCCGCCTTTTAGGGCGGGATTTTTTTATTTGCCGTCCGAAATAAATGGATCAGAAAATTCCGGATCCGTAATAAAAACTGAATCCGTCAGCGTATGAAGAAACGCTATTATTTGTAATTTTTCCATTTGCGTAAGATGTACGCCGTGATGCGAAGCAAATTCCATTTTAGGGTCAACATTAACACTTGTATGAACTCCATCACTATAAAAATCAAGGACCTCCTCAAGAGATGAAAATCTGCCATCATGCATGTAGGGCGCTGTAAGTGCCACATTGCGCAGGGAGGGAATTTTGAATTTACCGTAATCGCCGAATTTGTGCGTGACTGCTCCTAAACCCGGATCAGTATAATCCGAGATCATAAGCGCCGGATCTAGCCCGTTATTACTGAAAGACCCTGTAGTTGTGAGTGCATGTCCATCTGTTACATGACAATGGATGCAACCTGTCTTCACCATATCGTTCATCAGGACAAAACCTGCTCGTTCATCCAATGTAAAATAGGCTTTACCTGCCAACACCTTGTCGTATTTCGAATGATAAGAAATTAGGGTCCGCTCAAACTGTGCTATGGCTATTGCAACTTCCATACTGTCGATTTTTCGTGTCCCAAAAACCATATTGAATTTCTCCCTGTAATCTGGGTTTTTATTTAGTCGTTTTACCACAGAGGGCCATGAAAGATTCATTTCATTATGCGCTGCAACCGGCTCAAATACCTGCGTTTCAAGTGATGGTGCTCTTCCATCCCAAAAAAACGCATCATACCAGGCAAGATTAATTAGGCCCGGCGTATTCCTCATCAAATCTGCACTATCACGGCCCTTGGTGAACCGGACATTACCGTCACTGAATGCAAATGATTGCCTGTGACACGACCCACAGGACATTGAAGTGTCACCACTTAGTATTTTATCGTAAAAAAGTGCACGGCCAAGAGTAACACCTTCCTGCGACACAAAATATTCCGGACGGTGCTTTATAGGTGGAAAATGATCCAGTACAGGAAATGTATATGGATGCAGTTCATATCGTGTCGAACCGGTAAAAAACAGTGCAAGGATAATGATCAAAACAATCCGAATGCGAAATCCCATAGAACATCAATAGGTATCAAGCAAAGTGACCGGATACGTCTTTGTGTCAATATTAGTTTTTATTCGCAACAGATACATACCGGACGGCAGCTCGCCAATATCGATGGTAAATTTCGTAGGACTCAGGCCATAATGTTTAACAACGTTGCCTTGAATATTTACAACATCCAGCGATTCAATCACATGGTATTGCTGCAATTTGACCGCTTCAAGATGTACGATACCCTGTGTGGGTGATGGATAAATATTAAAATAATCGGTCTGTTCGTTACTTTGAATCGTATGCATCAAGGTAATATTTGCAATCATATCATCTATCATCCATCCTTCCTGTTGCGTGTCATTAGTATCGGTTTCTATTCGGTACCGCAGATCAATAGTATCATCGCCGATGCCGGTAAGCCACGAAAAATCATAGCAGAGCCAGATATTCCGCCAGGAAGTATCTGTACCGCTGAAGGCATACTCGCCTGTTAGCAGAGTATCAGCGTTTTCGGGTAAATAGCCATAAAAATTATATACGTATGGACTGTTAAATGCATTTTCCCAGACTGAGTCCTGTATATTATAGAATTCAATGATTCCGCCATCCCTGCCCTGCTCCAAATCCAATTTCTGCATCCATTGCACTGCCAGGATCCCCCAGGTATCCCAAACGGGGATCTTAATCCAGAACATCGAATTGTTAGACACAGGATACATATTGATCGTATCGGTCATTAATGCATTCGGCGCAGTAGCCGCTGAATCAAAGATCAATTTTGAGGGCTTTCCGATTTGCCAGCTGTTTTCGGCGGCTGTATCCAGATAAATCTGTAATGCATAATCCGAAGTATCCGCACCATCAAAAAATTGCTGGAAATACTGCGCATTTGTTTTGAGGGTCATTACACAAAAACCGAAGAGAAAAAGTAAATGTAATTTCATTGTATTGATTTAATGAGTGACAAATACGAGAATACGTTATTCCTTTATTAAATATTGAACAAAACGCTTTTGAATGGTTGAAATCGTCAGGTAGAAGATCCCCTTGGCTAATTTTCTGAAATCTTTGTTGACAATTATATTACTACTATAACAGATACGACCCGTCGCGTCCGTCAGGGTATACCATTCATCGCCATCTGTCCCGGAGATAATGAAATATTCCGTAAAAGGATTTGGGTAAACGATCCAGTTTTCACTATCTGAACTATAAATTCCGGTCACAGGCACTGTCACATCCACACAATCAGTAGTATCTGAACACACAGCGTCCGTTACCAAAACTGCGTAACTACCGCTCACCGTTGCCGTGAAACTTTGTTCGGTTGCCCCGGGAATAACCATACCAGTACCGCAATCGATCCACTGGTAGGAAACACCGGTTGCTGTTGCGGTAATTGTTTCATCGGTAAGTGTAGTAGACACATCCACAGCGCACCACGAGATCTTCACATACCCGCCCGATCCATTGCCCGGACCGCCACCGTTTCCGTTTCCACCGCCACCGCCGCCGCCATAAGTGCTACCGCCGGCAGAAGGATCAGATACACTGCATATTGCATCGATAAATCCGGCACCTTTACCGCCATTTCCTCCGGGAGCGCCGCCACTCAAACCACCATCGCCGCCCGGTGTGAGACAGATGCCCGTCCATGCGATCGTGTTCCCTCCGTCGGAGCCGTTTCCTGCCGGGCCCGCAGCACCGCCACCACCGCCGCCAAAATAGGTGTAATAACCTCCTCCGCCTTTACCGCCGGTAAAATTGGAAATATTGCCGCCTGATCCGGTTCCTCCGTTTCCGCCACCACCGATCTCCGGATTCGGAACAGAAACACCATTTTCTCCACCGCTGGCAGATACGAACCCGCCGGCATGTGTTGTACCTGTGGCCGCGCCACCACCACCGGTGCCAACCGTTATATAAATAATGTCAAGCGGTGTAACTGCATAAACACCGCTGGCATATCCACCGCCACCACCGCCGCCGGTTCCGTTAAAGCCGCCGTTGCCGCCGGCACCAACAGCTTCAATAAATACCTGCGTAACACCCGGTGGAACAGTGAACACACCGGTAGTCATAAATTCCTGAAATCCGGATTGCGCAGCAACAGAAAGGCAGGCTGCAGAAAGGACGATTGAAGAGAAAACACGCATTTGGTAGTAGTTTGATCCAGACTGAAAGGTAATTGTTTTACAAGGGAATCACAATGCGTCAGATCAGAAACCTGCGACCACCTTCATCATTTTGTCATGATTTTTATGGTCTGCAACAATTACAGATCCTTCTGCATCAACAGGAAGGAACAATGTGCAGGAACACGGACAGGACGCTTCGGGAAAAGACGCAAAATGAATTATAAACATAGCTTTTTCCTGCTGAAACCCCAAGGCGCAAAGAGGGGAAGTATCCTTCTTCACACTTTGCATAATATTCTGAACCTAAATAACTTGTGCATTGTTCAAAATATCGTATCTTAACAAAAAAAATCGAGATTCATGGCTACTAAAAGCAAAGGAAGACCGGCAACGAGAGCAGCGAAACTGATTGACGGCTTTTATATTGAAGTATTGAATAAAGGGCAGAAAGAGAAGGGCATCAAGATCAGGAGCAAGACAAAAGCTGAAATGGAAGAAGTTGCCAGACGTTACGCAGGATCAAAAGACGTTGTTATACTCGGAGAATTCCGTGATGACGAGTGGATCAAATAAACAGATCCCGAAAAGTATCCCGACACGACTACAGACCGTGGTTTTATCTACCGGCGGTTGCTAAATCAGACAAATTTTAAGGACGATTAAATTTGGCTCAGGTGAATTTCTATGCCTGTTGGTTTCCGCAAAGCAAACAGACAAGTTTCCGCTATGCATTCTTTCTTATTAAATCTGAAAGCCAAAATGGTATCAGGCTCTCAGTTGCACTAGTTAAATCTTTAACCAGTTTCCGGTTACCTGATTTCAAAAACCAAATACTTTTGACTCCTTACTAAGATCCGGTTTGATCGAAGCCGGTTATGCCTCCGTTTGAAGGGAAAAAAATCGGGGAATATCCTTGCAATACCATTTAAATTTATCCGGAAAGCAATACAATTCATTCGCCTGTAATTCAATGTTTACAGGCATTTCGTGGTACCTGACCGGGATTATCATCTGCAATAAAATTAACGTGATCCGTTGTCCGGTTTCAGTGATCGGAGATATGCACATCGTAGCTGCCACTGACACCGGCTGATCTGTACCGCTAAAAAAGATTTGGATTTTTTATGCAAACCAATGTACCTTTGCTAAAGTAATTCATCAGTTCTTTTTGATTTGAATATTTGATATCGGCTCAGCCGTTCTCTGATACAAGATTGTGTTTTCATGGGGATAGCAGAGGGATCGGAGTCCTTCCGTGAACTCTGCTTTTTTTATTTCCTGTTTTTCAGTTTGAACCGACACCGGAAACATGTATTGCATAAATAGCTTTTCCCTTTCACCAAAAAATTATTTCGTTGGCACGATGGTTGCCATATAAAGAGCGTGTGTGTTTTCATGGGGATAGCAGAGGAAATCTAATCGTTTTCTCTGCTTTTTTTTTGCCCTTAAACCACGCTGATCTGCACTTCCCTCTGCCCAATACCCTTTCCATTCTAACCTGATTCACCGGTTTCCAAAGTAAATACCTGTTGGCACATAGATTGCCTTTACTATAAACGTGTATGTTTTCATGGGGATAGCAGAGGGAACCAACCTGGTGAACTCTGCTTTTTTTATGTATTAAACTTTCCTCCCCCGTCTCAACGAATGTAAATCAGTAAAATCAAGGGTTCCGGCGAATAAACCTTTCAGCAGTTTGCCTGATCGAACACCATAAATGCCCGGTATAAGCATAATTTCTCCTGCTTTTCTGCATTGAAATACGCCCTTTGAACGAATTATAGATGGCTCTTCCCTAATTGTATCATTTAGTTTGGGGCATTTACTGTGGAATCGCACCACATTGTGTGGGGAAAAATTCCCCACTTCCACATATTCGTGATTTTTAAATCGGCATAAGCTGATGCATGCCGTCATTTTTTTAGAAAGAAACTTATTCAAATACCGGAGAAACACCTTGCAATAATTAAGTAATCCACTCCTTCTGGTTTCCACATCATGCCACCCGTCTTTATCTTTGCGCATGACTGAAAAAATTCTCATCCTCGACTTTGGTTCTCAATACACACAACTGATTGCCAGGCGGATTCGTGAGCTGAATGTATACAGTGAAATAGTGCCCTGCACCAAAATTCCCGAGATCACAGAGGATATTAAAGGAATCATTCTTTCCGGAAGCCCTTTCTCCGTTTCCGCTGCCGATAAACCCGCATTTGACATTGCAGCCATTCTGAATAAAAAGCCCATTCTCGGGGTTTGTTATGGCGCGCAATTCATCGCCGATTATTTTGGCGGGCTGGTACAGCCTTCATCAAAACGTGAATACGGAAGGGCCTTTCTGCATATTCTTGAAAAAGACAACGCGCTTTTTTACGGTGTGGACGATGAAAGTCAGGTGTGGATGAGCCATAGCGACACTGTAACACGGCTCCCGGAAGGTTTTCATCTGACTGCAAAAACGGCGAGTATTGAGGTTGCCGCCTATAAAAGTGATCCCGGTAAATTTACCTATCCGGTATATTGTATTCAGTTTCATCCGGAGGTGACGCATTCTACCGAAGGCATGAAAATGCTGGAAAATTTTGTGGTTCAAATTTGCGGTTGCTCGAAAAGTTGGACGCCGCAGTCATTTGTGGAAGAAACCATTGAGGGTCTTCAAAAAACGATCGGCAACGAAAAGGTGATACTCGGACTATCGGGTGGCGTTGATTCAAGTGTGGCTGCCATTCTCCTGAATAAAGCGATAGGGAATAACCTGATCTCCATTTTTGTCAACAACGGGTTATTGCGCAAAGATGAATTTGCATCCGTATTACACGATTATAAAGACATGGGGCTGCAAGTGATAGGCGTCGACGCCAGTGCCGAATTTATCAGCGCGTTAGAGGGGATCACAGATCCTGAAAAGAAAAGAAAAGTCATCGGGAAAGTATTTATTGATGTGTTCGAGCGCGAATCCAGGAAGGTCGAGAATGCGAAATGGCTGGCACAGGGAACCATTTATCCCGATGTAATTGAATCCGTTTCTGTGCATGGCCCTTCTGCTACCATAAAATCACATCACAATGTTGGCGGCCTGCCTGAAAAACTGCATCTGAAAGTTGTGGAACCGCTGCGTTTTTTATTCAAGGATGAAGTGCGGCGTGTTGGAGATACATTACAGTTAAAGCACGAAATATTACATCGCCATCCGTTTCCCGGCCCCGGACTTGCCATCAGAATTATCGATGCAATTACCGCCGAAAAGGTCAGAATTGTGCAGGAGGCCGATTTCATTTTCATCCGGCATTTAAAAAAATCGGGATGGTACGAAAAGGTATGGCAGGCGGGTGCAATTTTATTACCGGTTCAAACTGTGGGCGTAATGGGCGACGAAAGAACCTACGAAAATGTAATAGCTTTACGCTGCGTTAATTCAACAGATGGAATGACAGCAGACTGGAGCCATCTTCCGCATACATTGCTCGCCGACATTTCAT
>CAYTFT010000055.1:0-9927 GCA_964437155.1 uncultured Chitinophagales bacterium
GATAAGAATGATGCGGGTACGACCACCTACGTTATTCGGACCAAAATGTTCCCATTCCAGATTAAGTAAACTTCCGCCGCGTTCGCCGCTGGAAACCTTTGCGTGATACTGGCGCATTTGCTCCTGTGCAGCCAGCACATCAGCCATTTCCACTTTCCCGGTTTTGGGATTAGCTTTCATGCTGTTCAGCCATTCGCGGTAAGCACCCGCTTCCGTCATCTTTTTTTCAGCCTTTTCATGCATTTTTTCAAATGCCTCATCACTATATGATTTTGAATGAGAAGGAGTAAATCCTTTCAACAGGAGGAAGGAGGCAATTGCCAATCCAGTCAACGTCAGGCCGAAAATTGTAAACTTTCTTTTCATGAATACTATTTTGTGTAAAAATAAAAAAAATATTTAAGACTAATTAACAGTAATTTATTTGTGACTTTTTATTTACAAAATCCCAACACCGGCATCAGAACACATGTCTTTCTGCATGGTAGGAGGAACGCACAAGCGGTCCGCTTTCTACGTATTTGAAGCCGGTTTCAAGACCTTTTGTGCGGTAATGGTCAAACAGTTCGGGTGTAATAAATTCCTTCACTTCGAGGTGCATTTTCGTAGGCTGCAGATATTGACCAAGGGTAAGGATCTCACAACCGTTTTCAACGAGATCCGCCATGATCGCATAAACTTCTTCTTTTGTTTCGCCGAGCCCGAGCATCACACCCGATTTCGTCCGCTTACCAAACGCACGCGTACGGGCAATTTGTTCCAGGCTCCTTTCATATTTTGCCTGCGGCCTTACAAGGCGGTAGAGCCGTTTTACGGTTTCCATGTTATGGGAGACAACTTCCTGCCCGGGTGAAATCATATCTGTAAGTGCCTCCCAGTTGGCTTTAACATCCGGAATAAGGGTTTCTATAGTAGTGGAAGGAGAAAGTTTTTTGATCGCCCTGACCGTCCGGTTCCATATGGATGCCCCGCGGTCGGGGAGTTCATCCCGGTTTACGGAGGTGATGACAGCATGTTTTACCTGCATCAGCCGAATGGCTTCTGCTACCCTTTCGGGTTCATCCAGATCTACCCCATCGGGTTTCCCGGTTGCAACGGCACAAAAAGAACAGGAGCGGGTGCATACATTCCCAAGGATCATAAAGGTTGCCGTTCCGGCCCCCCAGCATTCTCCCATGTTGGGGCAGTTACCGCTTTCACAAATCGTATGTAAATGGAATTCGTCAACAATATTTCTGACGTTCCGGTAATTTTCACCGGTAGGTAATTTCACTTTAAGCCAGGACGGCTTTTTCATTCTTTCGCCACGGTCAACAACTGGCAGATCAATCATTTTTCCTCCTCCGTTTTTACCATTTCTTCCCGAACTGCAAACTTAGATATAAATACACGAAAACCGCCTGGTTGTCCTCTGTGATCATGAGCGGTATTTTCTTCATATATGCCTCAGCGCCAATACCTGCTTCGAGAGCTTTCACCCAGTCATCGTATGTTGCCCAGTCGAAATTAAGTCCGGCTTTCGCAAATGCACCCGGCGCAAAAGTTATCTCATTGAAACCAACACTGAATCCGCTTGCGCCATATATGCTCGTAGCATCAAGAAATAAATTTGCCGTTTCATCTGAATATTTAACGGCACGTGTAAGATTTCCGCTTTCATCGGAATTATAGATATCCAGATAATAAGGTTTAATAAATCCGGCAGAGAGCCCGCCCGTATAATTGAAACCTACCTGAAACCCGCTTTTCTCGGCCTTTTCACCGATCAGCAATTTTTCACCCACGCCGGCTTTCAGATTGAAAAAAGTATTTTGTTTCCCGTACACAAATGGCTTCGGAGATTCGAAACCGATCGTAAATTCATTCACGCGTTTTGTTTCCTTAGGGTCCTTGATAAATCCGAGTTCAAAATAAAAAACGCGCTTTTTATCGAGGTTGATATCCCTGGTATAATCACCGAAAATATCCCAGCCGGTTGTAGTGATCTTGCCGCCAAGGCTGAGTTCATTTTCATAACTAATACCATGAGAATGGGAGGCGGAAGATGATTTATTGAAAACGACAGGCTTTGATTTGCTTTCGCGGATAACAGAGGTATCCTGCGCACAAACGCTCCCCGCTGCTACCACGCACAATAAAACCACAGCATGCCATTTCATCGGATAATATTACGAATTTTGTTTGAAATTAGTTGCTTACCAAAAGTTTTTTTTGTCATGATCATATCAAAAGTAAAATATAAAGGTGATCTCCGCACAGAAGCCACGCATCTCCAGTCAGGCACCGTTATCCTCACGGATGCACCAACTGATAATCAGGGAAAAGGCGAATCCTTTTCACCCACCGATCTTGTTGCCACGGCAACTGCCAGTTGCATGCTCACGATCATGGGTATTGCTGCACGCACGCATGGAATGCAGATCGAAGGGACAGAAGTGGAAGTAACAAAAGTGATGGCTTCGAACCCGAGACGGATCGCGGAAGTGCATTGCCGCCTGCGTATTCCGGACCGGGGACTTACCGACAAACATAAACAGATACTCGAGGTGGCAGCGCGCACATGCCCTGTGGTATTAAGTCTTTCGGATGAGGTCCTGAAAGTGATTGAACTGGAGTATGGTACATGAAAAAACCGGGCAAATTTTCCCGGTTTCAAATGCGTTCAAAATCGCTTATGCGTTTGTGTCGAGCGGCACTCCTGCAACTTCAGTGATCTTATTCGGACAACCTTCCTTATGACCACAGGAGGAAAAAGAAATTGCAAAAACCACAGCTAAACCTGCTGCGAAAAGTAACCTGGCGAAAGATCTTGATTGAATCATAGTTGTAAAATTAATCTGAAAACGGTAAACAAAAATTTATAGTTCACACCTGTTCGTTCGTATGCCCTAATTAACGTAAAGTTGCAAAAAATATTTCATAAACGGCAATCCACACATCCACATAGTTTTGATAGGTGGTATTGATTTATCTTCGGCGCATGCAAATACATCTGATCGCGATTGGTGGTGCCGTGATGCATAATCTCGCCCTTGCTTTGTATCATAAAGGATATACGGTAACAGGGTCCGATGACGAGATCTTTGAACCTTCTCTTTCGCGATTGCAGCGTTACGGATTGCTCCCCGCAAAGAAGGGCTGGCACCCTGAAAATATACACGCCGGGCTGGATGCAGTGATCCTTGGGATGCATGCCCGTGCCGACAATCCGGAATTATTAAGAGCACATGCAATGGGAATTCCCGTCTTCAGTTTTCCGGAATACATCTTCGAACAATCCAAAGAAAAAATTCGCGTAGCGATTTGTGGCAGCCATGGAAAAACCACCATTACCTCGATGATCATGCACGTGTTGAAAACTAACGGGAAAAAATTTGACTACCTCGTTGGCGCGCAACTCGAAGGGTTCGAAACGATGGTGCAGATAAGTGATGCGCCCATAATGATAATTGAAGGAGATGAATATTTTGCCTCCCCGCTCGACCGACGTCCGAAATTTTTACATTATCATGCACATGTTACTTTAATAAGCGGTATTGCATGGGACCATTTTAATGTATTCCCCACTTTTGAATCATATACCGGCCAGTTTAAATTACTGATTGAAGACGGAAATGAGCAATCCATTCTTATTGTAAATGGAGAGGATACAAATATCCGGGCATTGTTATCTTCTTCCGCTGTCAGTGCGCAGGTAATTACTTATCAGACACCGGATTATCAGCGCGTAAATAATAAATGCACCATCCGGCAGGAAAATACGGATTATATTTTTTCGATTATCGGGAAACATAATATGCAGAACATGGAGGGCGCGCGGCTTGTTTGCAAACAACTGGGAATTCAGGCGCATGCATTTTATTCTGCAATGCAAAGTTTTACCGGTGCTGCACGCAGACTGGAGATTTTAAAGCAAACAGATGATCATATCATTTTCCGTGATTTTGCGCATGCACCCTCCAAGGTTGCTGCAACAGTGCATGCAGTGAAGGAACAATATCCTGAAAAAAAGCTCGCCGCAGTTCTCGAATTGCATACATTCAGCAGTCTCAACCGAGATTTCATCGGGCAATACGCCGGCGCGATGCAGGATGCCGATATCCGCATCGTATATTTTAATCCCCATACCGTTGCATTAAAAAATCTCCCGGCACTTTTACCGGAGGACATCAAATTATTCTTTAATGATCCGCAGCTAATTGTACTGAACGAATCATCTGCACTCCTTGCCCTGCTTAAAAAGCTAAATGTTGTTAATACCCATCTTTTACTCATGAGTTCAGGCAATTTCGATAACCTTGATTTTAGCATTTTAACATAATTTTGTCGGCATCTATGCTCAAACTTGACAAGCCTCTGGCATTCATCGATCTTGAAACGACGGGGATCAATATCGGTACCGACCGCATCGTGGAGATCAGCATTCTGAAAATAATGCCCGATGGTTCAAGAATTACCCTGACGGAGCGTATAAATCCCGAAATGCATATTCCGGAATCATCTTCTGCAATACATGGCATTACGGATGCAGATGTAAAAGATAAACCCACCTTTCGGCAGAAGGCGGATGAGCTGAGAGACTTTCTCGATAATTGTGATCTTGCAGGGTATAATTCCAACAAATTTGATATTCCTGTTTTAGCGGAAGAATTTTTACGCGCAGAAAAAGGCTTTGACGAAAACAGAAGATATATCGATGTGATGCGCATTTTCACGCTGATGGAAAAAAGAACGCTCGAGGCAGCGTATAAATATTTCTGCAATAAAGAACTGACCGATGCCCATAGTGCGGAGGCAGATGTGCGCGCAACCTATGAAGTACTGCTCGGGCAATTAAGAATGTATGGTGACCAGCTCAAGAATGATGTACAGTCGCTGCATGAATTTACAAGCGATGGTGATTTCGTCGATTTCGGACGGCGCATGATAATGAAAGACGGAAAAGAATGTTTCAATTTCGGTAAGTATGCCGGCCAGACATGCGAAGCGGTATATCGCAGAGAACCGCAATATTTTGACTGGATCTATAAAAGTGATTTTCCTTTGCATACCAAATTGAAATTAAAAATGATCGAATTCAGGATCAAAAATCAAAAGCAATAATTCAATCCGTTGTCAAAGGCACTTGTCGTCATACCAACCTACAACGAGCGGGCAAATATTACCGATATGCTAAAGGCAGTTTTATCGCTGCCCGAACATTTCGACCTTTTGATCATTGATGATAATTCGCCCGACGGCACCGCCGATGTTATAAAAAAACAATTACCTCAGTATCCCGGAAGATTATTCCTGCTCGAACGCGAAGGGAAGCTCGGACTGGGAACTGCATATATTACGGGATTCAAGTGGGCGCTGGAAAGAGATTATGCATTCATCATTGAAATGGATGCCGATTTTTCACATCACCCTTCAGACCTTCCCCGGTTGTTACACACTTGTGCCGAAGGGCCGGATGTTGTGATCGGTTCCAGATATGTATCAGGCGGAAAAGTGGAAGACTGGCCGCTGAACAGAATTTTATTATCCAAGGGAGCCTCCATGTATGTGCGCATGATCACCTGCATTCCCGTGAAGGATACAACTGCAGGATTTGTCTGTTATAAAAGAAATGTTCTGGAAACCATTGATCTGGATAAAATTAAATTCATCGGGTATGCTTTTCAGATCGAACTGAAATTCGCTGCATGGAAATGCGGATTTTCCATCAAAGAGATACCCATCACATTTAAGGACCGTGAAAAAGGAATTTCTAAAATGAGTAAAGGAATTTTCAAAGAAGCGGTATTGGGTGTGCTTAAAATTAAATGGAGAAGTTTCGGCAATTCTTACCATAAATAATTATCTGATGCAATCAGAAAAAAATAATCCGAAAAAGAAAAACTTCAAACGGCAGGAACGCAGGCGGAAGACGGGTTTACCACCGGGTACACTTATTTATACCGGCGAAAAGCGCCATGATAATGTGCACATCAGTTCCATGGTTTTCAATGAAAATGCATTTACGGAAAATATTTATTCCGCACAGGATGCGTTTCTCCGGCCGCTTCCGGCTGACAGTATTACCTGGCTGAATGTTGACGGGTTACACGATGCTGAGGTGGTTGAGAAAATAGGCGCGTTCTTCAAATTACACAACCTTATTCAGGAAGATATCCTGAATGTTTACCAGCTGCCGAAAGTAGATGAATATCAGGAAAGCGATCTGATCTATATTACACTGAATGAATTTTATTTTGATCCGGAAAAAAAATTAAAACGCGATCAGATCAGCTTTGTACTGGGAGAAAATTTTCTTATTTCCTTTCAGGAAGAAGAGGGTGATTATTTTGAAGTGATCAGGGAGCGCATCCGCAACGCAAAAGGCCGTGTCCGAAAAAAGTCAGCGGATTATCTCACTTACACGCTCATCGATTCCGTAGTAGACAGTTATTACCTTGTGCTGGATCATTATTCCACTGAACTGGAGAATATTGAAAACGAGATCTTCGAGCAGAAAAATAAAAATCATCTCACCAAGATCCATCATATCAATAAGGACCTGATCTATCTGCGCAGGTCCATTGCCCCGTTAAAGGAAGTTGTATTTAAACTGATGAAAGAGGATATCATCCTCATAAAAAATGATTCGAAAATATTTTTGCGCGACCTGCAGGACCATATCAACCAGATCGTGAATCAGATCGATGTGGACCGGGAATATTTATCGGACCTCATACAGACAAATATGGCGAATATGAACAGCCATCTGAATGAGATAATCAAAGTACTTACCCTTATTTCGACCATTTTTATCCCGCTCACTTTCATTGTGGGCGTGTATGGCATGAACTTTGAAAATCTGCCCGAGCTTGGATGGCAATACGGTTATTTTGGCATCTGGGGGCTGATGATCCTGATCACACTTATCCAGTTTGTGATCTTCAAAAGGAAAAAATGGCTTTAATTATTTAATTTTATATTCAAAATACGATTGCATGCAAAAATTTACACTTGTATTAGGTATTTCTTTTCTTTCTGCTATTTCTGCTTTCGGGCAAACCACACATTCTGTTAAATCAAATGCCGTTTATCTGGGACTGGGTCTCGATATGGGCATACCTATCAACGAATTCAGCACCTATAATGACCATATTGCTGTGGGTGGCGGTTTCGATCTCTTTTTCCAGCCTTCTGTTAAAATTCCGGTACTGGTGGGCTTTGATCTAGGCTTTTTAGGAAACGGCTACAAGGTTCAAAGACAGACCTTATATGCAGATATTGTTGTCGGCGGCACGGTGATCGACCAGCTTGCATTTCCGCTGCGCGTGGAAACCTCCAATACGATCTCAACAGGTCACGTGAATCTCCGCATTCTCTCTCCTACCCGTTTCTTTAAACCGTATGTTGATGCACAACTTGGATTCAATAATTTTTCCACCAACACATCGGTATACGATGAATCAGAAGAATATTATCTGAGTGAGGCCGACAATCCGCTGATTACCAGCTCCAATCAGAATTCATCATGGACCTTCAGTTATGGCGCGGCTGCCGGATTAATGGTTGAACTGAATGAAAATATCCTTATTGATATCCGTGCAGCATATACCAAAGGCGGCGAGGCTACTTATTTTGTGAAGGACGATATTGATAACTGGGAAATTGAATTTTCATCCGTACCTACCAGTGCCGATGATACAACTGATGCAGAAATTGATATCAGCGCTTTACCGAAAGAATCTACTACTGATATGATACAGGGCTCTGTGGGAATTGTTATTAAATTCTGAAAGGCATTATATATTATTTTTATAGCCGTTCCACCGGGACGGCTTTTTTTATTCAGGGTGACGGAGTCCGTACATGCCGGATTTTATCTCCCGGATTCATGCATAAAAATGCTCCCGCAGAATAAAATAAATCCCGCGGCGTTTCTTTATTATGATCACGCATAAACATCCAACTTCAGGACGACTTCAGTTTGCGTATACTGCAATTGTGATCATTGTTTTGATTTGCTCGTACTTCATTCTCGAATCACTAAACGCCACCCTGTTTCAAAATGAAAACAAGGAAAGGGAGATCGGTACCGCGATAGATTCTCTCAATGGCGTTCCGGTTTATTTTAATGGCAATACGGGACACGTGGATGGAAAAAATATTGCACCCGACGGATATATGATCGGATTGAAATGGCAATGTGTTGAATTTGTGAAACGGTACTATTATATGCATTTTCACCATGTAATGCCGGATGCAACCGGCGATGCAAAAGATTTTTTTGATACCCGCCTGCCGGATGCTTCCTATAACGAAGCGAGAGCATTAGTACAATACAGAAATCCGAGTCTGAAAAAACCGGCCCTTGATGATATTATTGTTTTCGAAGGGCATCCCGGAAATAAATACGGGCATATTGCAATCATTTCTAAAGTATATGCAGATAAAATTGAGATTGTTCAGCAAAATGCAGGTCCGGATGAACCTTCACGTGCATTATTAAATCTTCGCTTTAAAAACGGACGATGGGAAGTGATGCAACGGCATGTACTGGGATGGCTGAGAATTGAATAAGCATCATGCACAGATTATATGCATCTTAATTGCAGGTGAAGCCCGGGTTCAGCATGCATGATTTCCGCGAAATAAAAAAACCGCAGACACTCCTGACTGCGGTTCGTTGAAGCACATCGCTCCGGTCTATGATAATTTAAATATTTCGGAATTGTTTTGTCATCGCAGGTATATCCTGCGGCGAAAGATTACAATGCAACTTTACAAATACATATGTTTCTCCCGGTTCATCCACCATCACTACCAAACGTTTGATCTTCCCGTTTTGTTTTGATCTTGTGCTGATATTTACCTTCGTTCCTTCATCGTAAACGCTGATCAGTTCTTCAAAATCACGCTTTTCAATACGGGCGAGTTTACGTGTCAGTTTCGCATCTGTTTTTTCCTTATAATAAGCACCTTCCCGGATACAAACCGTCATACTTCCCATTGCATGCAACATATTTATTGCATCTGCATCGACGGGTTGCGCATGGTCCTCAGCCAATTCTGCTGCCATGCGTACGACAAAGCCGGGAATCCATAAATTTAAACGGGTAGAATTTTCATCATCCGCTGATTGCGGTGCAGCATGTAATTGCGGTGCACAAAAAACAAGCGCGGTTATTGTCAGCAAAAAGGTCAGCTTTTTCATTGTCATCGGTTTAAAAAAGTTTATTTATTTCTGTTCGGGAGCATCCAGTTTTTTCAATTCATCAATTCCTTCGATCTGCAGATCTGATATACGGGAAATCTTATCGAGATCTATGGTGCCCAGAATACTGATGAGCACAAACTCACCATCAGCATCCACGATCATCAATAATTCATCGATTACTTTATCTGAAGAAGTTTTTCCGAGCAAACGCACTTTATCGGTGCCGGAGTTAACCGTCATCAGTTCTTCATATTGTGTTACGGGGATAGCAGCGGAAGCCTCCTGGTAAAATTGACCGGATTTGGGATCACCTTCTTCATTTTCATAAACAAGTATCTGAATATGTTTAAGGCCGTCCACAACTGACTGCATCTCCGGGTCATCGGTAATGGCAGAAGCAAATAAGGAGAATAATTTTTCTGTGACATTCACCGTGGTGAAACCTTCTTTCCCTTCATATTTATGAAAGAACTGATCAACGGGTGAGGACTGGGCAAAAGTGACTGATGCAGTTACAATTGCGAAAAGGGCGAAAAGCATTTTTTTCATAAGCGTGATCTTTGTTACGATCAGGCATATAGCGAACAGCTTCCCGAAAATGTTACAAAATTTTTAAAAAAGGTGAAATATACCCGGAATGCTCTATCCGTTTTTGCGGATAAATGCAGCTAAAAGCAGGAGCTGATAAAACAGGTTTTCAAGCCGCAGAGGAAGATTCACAGGGGCTTTCCCCA
>CAYTFT010000056.1:0-9867 GCA_964437155.1 uncultured Chitinophagales bacterium
CGTCCTTCTGCCGGGCAGGCATTCAATATAGATAATTTAAAACCTAAAGAAAATCCAATCACGATTCACGACTCTCGATTCCCGATTCACCCCGCCCACTGCGTGTTCGGGCAGGAATTCACCCCGCCCACTTCGTGTTCGGGCAGGCCCGTCCTTCTGCCGGGCAGGCATTCAATATAGATAATTTTACCCCTGCAGAAAATCCAATCACGATTCACGACTCTCGATTCCCGATTCTCGATTCACCCCGCCCACTGCGTGTTCGGGCAGGCATTCACTATTCACCATTCACCATTCACCATTCACCATTCACGATTCACCCCTCCCCAATCAACTTCCCCGCCTCCTCGATCTGTTTTCTGGATCCCATAATAATTACCCCGTCACCGGATTTTACCTCCTCGGCAGGTGCCGGATTTAAAATATAATTATTGTCTTTTGATTTGATGCCGATAATGGTAGCTCCGGTCTTTTGCCAGCAGTCAACCTTGCCCACCTGAAAAGATTTGCCCGCTTCGATCTCCTGTATCAGAAAATCATCGCTGGTATTAGTCGACATAATATCAATGAATTCCTCCACATCCGGATTATTCACCAGCATGGCCATGTGTGCACCACCGATCTTGTCGGGCATGATCACATTGCTCGCACCTGCATTTTTTAATTTCCTGATGGAAGAAACATGCGTGGCCCTGCTGATGATCTTGATCCCGGGATTTAATTCTTTTGCCGTAAGACATACAAATACATTTTGTGCATCATCGGGCAATGTGGAAATAATGGCTCGCGCTTTCCTGATGCCTGCACTCAGCAATGTTTCATCGCGTGTTGCATCCGCGTCGATGTATAAAAATTCCTCTTCGGCGGCATATTCGTGTAATTTCGGAGAATCACTTTCTATGATCACAACATCCGATTTGTTTTTCTGCAATATGCGCGCAGCTTCCCGCCCGTTTCTTCCGAATCCGCAGATAATTGTATGCCCGCTCAGATTTTCTATATTCTTTTTCATCGTATACATTTTACGGTAATAAATAAATTCTCCGTCAAGAAAATACCGGGAGATCTGTGTAATGAAGTATGCAAAGATCACCAGTCCGGCAATGATGAGAAATACGGTAAATATTTTACCCGCCGGACTCAGTGGATGCACCTCCGAAAAGCCAACTGTGCCAAGTGTAATGATCGTCATGTAAAATGCATCCAGCAGCGAAAAGTGCTCAATGATCATAAATCCTGCAATACCAATAAGGATCGCTCCCAGTAATAAATAAATGACGAGATATGCTTTTACAAGCGGATTATTTTGTTGGAACGGATTCATTGTTGGTTTCCTCTCTTAATTATTTCTACAATTCCCGGATCGAGTAATGTTGTAATATCACCCAGATTATCTGTTTCTCCTTCAGCAATTTTTCTTAAAATACGGCGCATTATTTTTCCGCTGCGTGTTTTTGGTAATCCGGGCACCACCTGTATTTTATCCGGTTTCGCAAATGCACCGATTATTTCGGTTACAGTCTGGCGGATCTCCTGCACCAGCAATTCTTCGTTCGGTACTTCTTTATCGCAGATCACAAATGCATAAATTCCCTGCCCTTTGATATCATGCGGAAATCCTACTACTGCACTTTCAATTACATACGGGTGCTCATTCACTGCATTCTCCACTTCCGCGGTGCCGATCCTGTGTCCCGATACATTGATCACATCATCCACACGTCCGATGATACGATAATATCCATTCGCATCGCGCCGGCAACCGTCACCGGTAAAATAATATCCCCTGAACTGCGCAAAATAATTTATGCGGCACCGTTCATGATCACCGTAGGTTGTCCGGATGATCGACGGCCACGGAAAACGAATGCATAATAATCCTTCCGCTTCCATTTCTTTAATTTCATTCCCGTTAATATCCAGGATCACGGGTTGAATACCCGGTAAAGGCCATGTCGCATAAGAGGGTTTCAGCGGAGTAACATGTGCGATCGGTGAAATTAAAATACCTCCGTTTTCTGTCTGCCACCAGGTATCAACGATCGGACATTTATTTTTTCCAATTTTATCGTCATACCAGTGCCATGCTTCTTCGTTTATCGGTTCACCAACGCTGCCCAGGGTTTTTAAACTGGAAAGATCATAATGATCAATAAACCCGTCGCCATATAACATCAGTGAACGGATCGCCGTTGGCGCAGTATAAAAAATATTTACCTTGTATTTTTCGATCACCTGCCAGAATCTTCCTGCATCCGGCCAGGTGGGAACGCCTTCAAAAAGTACGGACGTAGCTCCGTTGAGTAAAGGACCGTAAATAATATAGGAATGACCCGTGATCCAGCCGATATCTGCGGTGCACCAGAAAATATCACCCGGATCATAATTAAATACATTAACAAAGGTATAAGCTGCATACACCATATATCCACCGCAGGTATGCACAACGCCTTTTGGTTTTCCGGTGGAACCGCTGGTGTATAAAATAAATAATGGATCCTCACTGTCCATCACTTCTGCATTGCAAATCTTGGAAGCTTTCGCCATTGCATCTTCCCACCAGATATCTTTTTCCGGATGAAAATGTACCGGCGAATGCGTTCTTTTTTTAATAATTATCTTTTCAACGGACGGACAATGTTTAACAGAATCATCAACAATTTCTTTGATCGCAATTATTTTATTTCCGCGGTAACCTCCATCACTGCAGATCACCATTTTACATTGTGCATCGTTGATGCGGTCGGCGAGCGATTGTGACGAAAATCCCGCAAACACAACGGAGTGAACGGCACCGATGCGTGCACAGGCGAGCACAGCAACTGCGAGTTCGGGGATCATCGGCATATAAATACAAACGCGGTCGCCTTTACCGATACCATTTGTACGCAACACATTGCCAAACCGGCAAACCTGTTCAAATAAATCGCGATAAGTGAGTTGAATGCCCGGTTCATGTGGTTCATTGGGTTCCCAGATCAGCGCAATCGCATCCGGTTGTGTTTTCACCATCCGGTCGAGGCAATTCTCGGTGATATTGAGCTCCCCGTTGATGAACCATTTTACATCCGGTTCATCAAAATTCCAGCGGAGCGTTTCGTCCCATTTTGTATGCCAGTGAAAATGTCCTGCTACTTCACTCCAGAATTTCTCCGGCGAATCAACACTGTATTTGTAAATTCGATGGTATTCTTCAATATTGCGGATAGGTTTTAGCATATTTCCCGGAATTCAACGTCTAAATTATTTATTATTTCCTTTATGCACGGTGACATCCGTTTTTGCATAAATTGATTTATTATCTGATTTTTGCGCCACATTGAATCACTATGTTTGACCTCGCCATGTTTGCAACCGCCGATGCGTGGGTTGCGCTGTTTACACTTACCATACTCGAGATCGTTCTCGGTATCGACAATATCATTTTTATTTCCATCCTTTCCACCCGGCTTCCCGAATCACAACAGAAGCGGGCAAGGCAATGGGGATTGAGCCTGGCTATGATCACGCGCGTGCTCCTGCTGCTTTCCATCAGCTGGATACTCGGACTGGAGGAGGATCTTTTCGCAATTGCGGGCCATGCTTTTTCAGGGCGCGATATTGTGCTCCTTACGGGTGGATTGTTTCTCATATATAAGGCCACTACCGAAATTCACGAGAAGATAGAAGGAGATGAGCATCTGGATAATCCGAATGTGAAAAAGCCTTCCTTTTTTTCCATTGTTTTTCAGATACTGCTGCTGGATATCGTGTTTTCGCTGGACTCTGTAATCACTGCCGTGGGCATGGTGGAAGCAGATAAAGTGCTCATCATGATTATTGCGGTGATGATCGCCGTGGTGATTATGTTATTCGCGGCAGATCCTATCAGCGCATTCGTACAAAAACACCCGACGGTTAAAATGCTGGCGTTGTCATTTCTCGTTATGATCGGACTGAGCCTGCTGGTGGAAGGCTGGGGTGGTCATGTCGATAAAGCATATATCTATTTTGCAATGGGATTCTCGGTAGTAGTTGAATTGCTCAATTTGCGCATGAAAGAAAAAGCTCGTCGTAAACGGGAAAAACATAACCTCGGCGAAAATGAATTCGGAAACTAACAGAATTACCGGCACACTGTATTAGTAAAAATATTTTTGCATGCAGAATATGGTTGCATCTGCTGAAAATAATTATCTGCTCAAATAAAATCTTCTGATAGCGTAAGCAAAATCATTCACTCCTGAATAACCATTTTTGTTTTGCAGCCATGTAAGCCGGGAAATAAGCTGCAATACAGCCGATCACAAATACGGTAAGAAAAACACTGGTATAATCTTTCCATTCCAATGCTATAGGATATGCGGTTACCACAAAAGTGCCTTGTCCGGGAATGGCTATTATGCCGGTTTGCATCTGGATGATACAGAGTATCGTCGCGATCGAAAATCCGATACCGATACTGACAAGCGTTTGCAATACGCCCTGCACAAAAAATATATTTCGCACCGAACTTTCATCTGCACCCAGGGCGCGGAGAATACCGATATCTTTTTTCTTGTCGATCACCAGCATCGCAATGGATCCGATCATATTGAATGCAGCAATGATGAAAATAAATGTGAGGATAAAATACACGGCCCATTTTTCTGTTTTCATTACGCGGTATAAAAATTCATTCTGCATAAAGCGGTTCTTCACGTCGTAGGTTTCACCCATTATTGCCTGCATGTCTTTCATAATGGCATCGACATCCCTTTTACCGTTCGTTTTTATTTCGAGAGCGCTCACTTCCCCATGGGTGTATTCCAGTAATTCACGGATAAATTCAATGGAAGTGATTACGTATTTGCTGTCGAATTCCTGCTGGATGCGAAATACACCCATGGGCTGAATACCCCGCTGTATGAAGGTATTACGCGGGTTTGCCGATCCTTTTGTTCCGCGCCGCGGCATAAAGATCTGCACCGCAGGATAATCGAGTCCCAGATTCAGGTTCAGGGTACTGGCAACTCCCGAACCGAATACCGCGCAGTTCAGATTGTAATTCAGATATTGATAATTCAGGATATAATCGCCATAAAAAACACTGTCATCAACCGCAGTTACATACCGATACATGGAATCAACTCCCTTGATCGTGGCAATATGTTCCTGTTTATTATAAGCGAGTAAAACATTTTCTTCCAGCGTTTCTGAAATGTGTGCAACACCTTCAATTTGTCTGATTTTGTTCAACTGCAGGCTGTCCGGAATAAATACTTTCCCCTCCGCCGGTGTGATGGTAATATCAGGATAAAAAGTACTGTATAACCGCTGAACAAGATTTTCAAATCCGTTGAACGCCGATAAAACAATAATGAGAGATGCAGAGCCTACAACAATTCCGGTCATGGAAATGCCCGAAATAATATTAATGGCATTGGTTGATTTTTTAGAAAAAATATAGCGCCAGGCAATCCTGAAAGTAAATTTCATGGAGGCGGTTATTTTTTATCTTCCTGATTTTTCCTGAATAATTCTTCGAGACGGAAGACATTATCCAGCGTTTCATCCAGATAGAATTGTATTTCAGGAATAATCCGGAGTGCATTGCGCATGATCTTACCGAATCTTCCCCTGACATCCCGGATATGCATATTCAGGCTGTCCACCACGGCTTCTCCTTCATCTTTTCCGAATACGCTGATATAGATCTTGCAATTCTGCATATCGGAAGTGATCTTCACCTCTGTTACCGTCACGAATTTATTTCCGTAATAATTGGCACCTTCCTTTTGCAGAAAAGTGCCCATTTCATCCTGAATGAGCTGCGCGATCTTCTTTTGCCTTCTGGTATCCATAATCTGCTAAGTTACAGTGTTTCTCCCATACCCGCCCGAACGGGCAAACCTATTGAAGTAACGGTTCTGTCCCCCGTTTAGTTTTGTAAATTTGCGCTGCACCGATGAAGAGTTATCTCCGCATATTAAAATACGTGGCCCGGTTTAAAACCTATGCCATTCTGAATTTTGTATTCAACGTATTTTATGCATTTTTCAACCTGTTTTCTATCCTGATGGTGATTCCCTTTCTGCGGATCATTTTTAATATGGTGGAACCTCCCGCAACAGCGCCCGGCTTTAGCTGGGATATTAAAGACATGCTGAACTGGCTGAATTACTGGTTTGCACAATACGTGGCAGAACATGGAAAATTCACCGGGCTCATGCTCGTATGTGCTGCCGTGGTAGCCATGTTTTTACTGAAAAATATTTTCCGGTATCTCGCATTGTATTATCTCGCTCCGTTGCGGACGGGCGTGGTGCGCGAATTGCGTCAGGGTGTTTTTGATAAAATTCTGCAATTACCGCTCGCCTATTTCAGTGAAACAAGAAAAGGCGATATAATCGCGAGAATGAGTACCGATGTGAAAGAAGTGGAAACCAGTATTATGAATACGCTGGAATCTACTTTCAGGGACCCTATTACGATGTTGTGTTTTCTCATCGCAATGTTATTGATAAGCGTTGAACTCACACTCTTCGTTTTTGTTTTATTGCCCGTTGCAGCATTTGTGATCGGAAGGATCGGAAAAAGTTTACGTAGAAAATCCAAGCGCGAACAAAATCAGCTTGGATTGCTGATGTCCTTATTTGAAGAATCATTATCCGGCCTGCGCATCATCAAGGCATTTAATGCTGAACGCTACCAGAAGGCAAAATTTCTGCGGGAAAATAAATCGCTCGAATCATATGCAACGAGTGCTTTGCGGCGCTGGCAATTATCGAGTCCGCTCATTGAATTTTTAAGCATATGTGTTGTCGCCGGATTGTTATATTACGGCGGCAGTATTATTTTACGCGGCAACGGATCGCTTACTGCAGATGTATTTATCGGATATATTCTCGTTTTTGCGAATATGCTGAGCCCTGCGCGCAACGTAGCAAATTCGTATTTCTATATTCAGCGCGGACTGGCTTCACTGGAACGGATAGAAAGTATTATGGATGCGGAGATCAATATTAAAGAAAATCTCCACGCAACAAACCTCCGCGATTTTACACGCGCCATTGAATACAGAAATGTCAGTTTCCGCTATGGCGAATCTCCCGTTTTACATAATATCAATGTGTCGATAGGAAAAGGAAAAATGATTGCGCTGGTAGGACCGTCGGGTTCCGGAAAATCTACATTTGCTGACCTGCTTGCACGCTTTCATGATGTTACGGACGGCGAAATTCTGATCGACGATATGAATATCCGCGACCTGCGGTTAAACAGCCTCCGGAAATTACTGGGTATTGTTACACAGGAATCTATTTTATTTAATGATACTGTCTTCAATAATATTGCCTTTGGTGTGGATTATGCAAATGAAGAAGATGTTATCAAAGCTGCGCGTGTTGCCAATGCCCATGATTTTATTATGAAGCTGGAGAACGGATATCAGACGGTGATCGGCGACCGCGGCAGCAAGCTCAGCGGCGGTGAAAGGCAACGGCTTACCATTGCACGCGCGATATTTAAAAACCCGCCAATACTCATTCTGGATGAAGCTACTTCATCCCTTGATACCGAAAGTGAAAAACTTGTGCAGGATGCATTATTCAAACTGATGCAGAACCGCACTTCCATAGTAATTGCTCACCGGCTTTCCACGATCCAGTTCGCTGATGAAATAATTGTGATGCAGGAGGGCCGCATCGCCGAGCGCGGAAATCATAATGCATTGATCGCAAAGAACGGATTATACGCGCGACTCGTAGAAATGCAGGCGTTTTAGTTTTTTCCCGCAGACTTCGCAGACTTTCGCAGAGGTTATTATATTATATACGGCAGATTAGATAAGGAGGATTTTGGAAGAGGGAATAATGAATGAGGAGCAGTGAGGAGAGAGTAATGGATTATCCTGTGAGGATAAGCACAATCCCGACTCACGATTATCGATTCCCGATTCCACAATTACATATCGAATACCCAAAAGGAATAATTAATCCGATAAAAGCATACTTCAATAATCCGTAGTTCCGTTTGCACGGTTGATTTCATTCATTACTCCCGCCAGATGATCAAGAGCGGCCTGTAATGAAGTTCTTATCTGCGGTTCCGTTGCGCTGTCAAGTGCATTCTGGTAAGTGGCCTGTAAACCCGTCAGGATACTGGTTGCAGTAAAGGAGATCCAGAAATTGCCGGTATCGTCTGTAGCGATCTTTTTTAATTCGTCCACACCTTTATTGATCACATACGAATCGGTCATACGTTGTAAAAACGGTTCGTAATACATCATTACAAAATAGGCATCGAAACCGGAGGCCTCCTGGAATTTGGTGATGAAATAATCGTTGTCGATTGCATCGCCTTCGTTACCAATAATACTCATCACCGTGCCGTCGAGATTCTGATTTTTTACCGAACGGAATGAACGCGCAATTTCCAGTCCTCTCTTTTCATCATTATTATAAATCGCATTGAGTCCGGCCGACACCACAGCATACGAACTGTCTTTCAATGCATTATTATATACTGACCATGCATCAATACCGGTGATGTCTTTTAATTTGGCAATGGCAGAAGAGCGCACATAACTTTTCGGATCATGTTCGGCCATGTCAATAATTTTATTTTTTATTTGCGGTGAAGTGAGATCATCGGTGTATAAAGTATCGAGTGCAAATTGTCTTATCGCCCAGTGTTTATCATTCAATGCAGATTCAATTATTTTCTGATATGCAGGATTTTCCGCCTGAAAGGCTGCAATATTTTCTATTGCTTCTTTTCTGTCGAGATACAGTGGCGCATGCTGATATTGAAAAACATATTCCTCAATACTCTTATTATCGTATTTAGTGCAAAGGAGCATTTTTTCGGCATCCACATTTACGAGGTCGGGTTTTACCGGACAATCAAATGAAAACTGCTGATTTTCACGGTCGAGAATAATGCGTTTGCGTTCTACTCTTCCGTTCATATAAATGTCGACATCTATCGGCAGGGTATAGAGCGGAGATTCAGTAGTATCCTGTAACTGATAAATGGAAACTAATTCTTTCTGCCCCAGTGAATCGTAATCATAATAAATGGATAATTCCGGATGTCCGCTGTTGAGGAACCATTCGTCGAAGAACCAGTTCAGGTCCTCACCGCTCACTGTTTCCATAGCTTTGCGGAGGTCGTGAATTTCGACGGCAGTATATTTATTATCGGTCAGATATTTCTGTAAACCCGCAAAAAAAGCATCATCGCCCAGGTATTTTCGCAGCATATGTAACACGCGTCCGCCCTTTGCGTAGGAATGGCTGTCGAACATATCTTCACGTGTATCATAATTAAAACGGATGAGGTCCACTTTTTTATAAGATGCTTCACTCAGGTAAGTGGTAAGATCGTTCTCGCCAAGCTGATCGGCATCATCACGACCGTATTTATATTCTCTCCATAGGTATTCGCCGTAAGTGGCAAAGGATTCATTCAGCGGAATATTACTCCAGCTTTCGCAGGTTACCAGATCGCCGAACCACTGGTGGAATAATTCATGCGAAATTACATCCTCATAATTTTCATCGAGCAGATCACGGGTATGTTGCTGTACAAATTCACCATGCACGGTAGCGGTTGTATTTTCCATTGCGCCGCTCACATAATCACGAACGATCACCTGGCTGTATTTCGGCCATGCAAAGGGAACGCCGAGGCGATTCGAATAAAAATCGATCATTTCGGGTGTGTTTCCGAAAATGGCTTTTGCATCTTTTTCATAATCGTGTTCGACATAATAATTCACCGGCATATTTTTCCAGGTGTCTTTTACGATTGCATAATCACCGATCGCCATCATAAATAAATACGGCGCATGCGGCTGATCCATTTTCCATGTGTCGGTTCTTGTTCCGTCGGCATTCTTTTTTG
>CAYTFT010000057.1:0-9837 GCA_964437155.1 uncultured Chitinophagales bacterium
TATTGGCGCTGAACTGGGATCGATGCGCGTAACCGAGCAGATAGATGCCATGGAAGTTTCCGGAACGAATCCGTATAAATATCTGGTTGCCACACGCGTAGCTGCTGCAACTTTAATGTTACCGGTGCTCACCTTACTTTCAGATGCAATAACATTATACGGCTCGTATATCGGCGTAAATATTCATGCGATCACGAGCTTCCGGTTATTTTTTTTACAGGTATTTTATGCGCTCAGTTTTCCGGATATACTTCCGGCATTTGTAAAAACATTTTTTTTCGGTTTTGCTGTCGGGATGATAGGATGTTATATGGGATATAATTCATCCAAAGGAACAGAAGGCGTGGGCCGCTCGGCAAATGCTGCCGTTGTTGCATCATCCGTTTTGATTTTTATTATTGACCTTATCGCAGTACAAATTACCGAGATATTGGGACTGAACTGATTGTATGGCAACGAAGGAAAAAATAAATCCAAAAGAGATTGTTGCAGATGGTGACGGGCCGCTGGTACATATAGAACATCTGAAAAAATCGTTTGGCAATAATCATGTACTTCGCGATTTTAATCTCACCGTTAATAAAGGGGAAAGCGTTGCTGTATTGGGTAAATCAGGCTCGGGAAAATCGGTGCTCATCAAATGTATGATAGGATTACTTGAACCCGATGCAGGAATGGTACGGATATTCAATAAAAATATCCCCGATCTCAATCACAATGATCTGGATCATCTGCGGGCAAAGGTGGGTTTTCTATTTCAGAGTAATGCTTTATATGACTCCATGACCGTTCGTGAAAACCTTTTATTCCCGCTGAGGCGCCACTGGATCAAAACAACAGCGGCAGAGGAGGAACACATGATCGTTGAAGCGCTAAGCAATGTCGGACTCGCACATACAATTGACATGATGCCCGTAGAATTATCCGGTGGAATGCGAAAACGGATCGCCCTGGCGAGAACGCTTATCTTAAAACCGGATATCATTTTATATGACGAACCTACAACCGGACTTGATCCGATAACGGCGCGGGAGATCAGCAACCTGATGGTGGAAATACAGGAGAAATATAAAACTACCTCACTGATCATTTCCCATGACATGAAATGTATTGAAATTACCGCCGACAGAATGGTGATTCTCGTTGATGGAATTTGTTATGCAGAAGGAACGTTTGATATATTGAAGGAGTCTGCAGATAATAAGGTTAAACAATTCTTTGAATAAGGAACAGAATGGCAACACAAAAAATAAATAATTTCAAACTCGGCATCTTCGTACTCGCGGCATTTGCATTTCTTTTTGTGATGCTTTACTGGGTGGGAAAAGATACCAATACGTTTAGTTCAAATATTGAATTAAAAGCGCGGTTCTCGAATGTGAACGGACTCATGCCCGGCAATAATGTCCGCTTTTCAGGTATCCAGGTCGGAACCGTCAGAACCATCACCATTATTGATGACAGCACGATCGAGGTAATGATGGTGATAGATGAGGATGTGCAGCCATTTATCAATAAAAATGCGCAGGTGAATATCGGATCAGAGGGATTAATGGGAAATAAGATCGTCAATATCATCCCCGGAAAAGAAAATGCGCCACATGTGGAGGATGGTGATGTACTTGCCTCCAAAAAAAATCCGGATACGGATGAAATGCTGAAAATATTATATGAAACGAATAATACGGTTGCCCAGATTGCCGTGAGTGTGAAGAATACGGTTGACATGGTGAACAACAGTACTACCATCTGGAGCTTACTGAATGATGCATCGGTTTCGACCAATGTTAAAAAATCACTTACCAATATCAGAGTTGCCACAGAAAATCTGGATGTATTTATCAGCGATTTACAAACCATTGCCGAAGCGATTGCATCCGGCAAGGGCAGTGCGGGGGCAATCATAAGTGATACAACAATGCGCGCCGATCTGATGGCGGCATCCCATCAGATAAGTACTATGGCGGCAGAAGCAAATAAAATGATCAATGATCTGAGTGTCTCCCTCGGCGAAGTCACCAATGAGATCAAATCGGGCAACGGAACGGCAAAAGCGGTAATAAGCGATACTGCGATGGTGAATAAACTCAACCGCAGCCTCGACAATCTTGAAAAAGGAACAGCAGGGTTCAACGAAAATATGGAGGCGTTGAAACATAGTCCGTTGTTCAGGGGCTATTTCCGGAAACAGGAAAAAAACAAAACCACCGAATGATCACATCTCTCCTCTCCAGCTTTTAAAAAATCAGCAGAAATGGTGACAACGCTCATTTCCCGGGAAATGCATTTCCAGTAGCTTGCCTGCAGAATAAAATACGTTCAGGGAAATCATCCTTCGTATTTTATTGTTGTTCTTTTATACTTTTTACTGTTAAACAAATAACAATGAAAAAGCTGATCCTTTCAGGATGGATTGTTATTGTATGTGCAATCTCTCCCTCCCCTGGTTTCGCACAATCTGCAAACTGGCCCGACCAGCTCAACAGTGGTGATTCTGCAGCTATTTATGCATTAGTGTTGTATCCCGACAGTCTGCGGCTTTCGATCTTTGAGGCATGTAAATATCCCGAGGCGATAGTTCGCACCGCTAATTTGCAGGAAAAAACAAGCAATGCATTTGTTGATGTTATCGGCGGATTTTCCCGTGAAGTGCAGGAGGATCTCTGGGACATAACCCGTTATCCGGAACTTGTGCATGCACTTGTTGCAAAGGGACAGCCTGAAGATCCGGAATTATCTGTGCTTGCGCAATCCTATCCGCCGGAAGTGCAGACGAAGATCATGTATTACGGTCATGAATATTATGGTGTTTTCAGGCAAATAGATGAATTGTATATCAGCTCATCAAAACAATTCAACGATCTGCTGAAGGGATATTCACCGGTTGCCATTCGCGCATTTAATGATCTGATTGCAATGCCGGAAGTATTAAATATCCTCAACGACCATTTACAAATGACTGTGCTGGTGGGCGACCTGTATAAAAAAGATCCTGCGGCACTTATTCATACTGCTGATTCATTAAATTATGTTGCCGTGCAGCAAAATGCAGCCAATGTGGATGCATGGAAAAAAATGATCTCGGAAGATGCTCAGGCACAGGCTGATCTGAAAGACGCTGCCCGGGAATATGCAAGCGAAAACGGATATACAGAGGATGATTATTCCACTGCGCCGTCGCAATATTACGTCGAGCATTATGTATGTTATTCGTATCCTTATTGGTTCGGTTATCCCTACTGGTATCCTTATTATTACTGGTATCCATATCCCTGGTGGTACGACTGGGGATTTTATATTGATCCGTGGGGCAATGTAGTATGGCTGGGGCCGCCTTCATATTATTTTACGTACTGGTATTTTTATTATCCGCACCATTATTATCAGCATCCGTATATAGCCAGTATGTATGTCACGTATTATTACGGGCCGCGGCATGTAACGGATGAAAATACAAATGTGGTGCACGACTGGGTAAAAGGTAACAGAGAATATCTGCCGGATAATTTTACTGCTGATGCAGGAGGGCGCCCGGAAATAATCAGGGATCTCGGGAAGTTCGAAACAGATATGCAATCGCATAACCTGAGTAATCCGCAAAATCCGGTTTCACGCGATGAATTTATTCTGAACCATGAAAAAGAATATCCTGCGTTGAATATTCCCACAAAGGATCAGATAAAAACCGAGAAAGAAAGGCCGGTGTTTTATGAAACGCCCAAAACACCTCCGGCAAAGCAACCTCCGGTAAAAATAAATGAGCCCAAAAAAGACGAAATCAAAAAACCGGATAATCCGCAGCCGAAATATGATTTTAATAAAGTAAATAAAGCACAGCAATATCATAAATCTGTGTGGGGAAATACACCCGGTCAACAGCGCCCGAAACCGGAAGTAAAACAATCGCCAGGAAAAAAAACAAATTAGTGACAGGGAATATAAAAAAGCTGCAACATGCATTTTGTTGCAGCTTTTTTTATAATTAAATGCAGCAAACCCTCTCGGGTTGTTCGCTTGAATTATTCCGGTTATAAGTATTTATAATTAAAGCCGGGCTTCAGTTTGAGTAAGGTATGATAGATGAGTTTGATCACATTTTCGACATCATCTTTGTGCACACATTCAACTGTCGTGTGCATGTATCGCAAGGGTAATGCAATAAGACATGCAGGAACGCCGCCATTAGAGTAGGCAAACGATTCTGTATCGGTGCCGGTAGAACGGGCAGCGACATCGCGCTGAAACGGAATTTTATTTTGTTTTGCCACATCTGTAACCACCTGCAATAATTTATTGTGAATGGCAGGTCCTTTTGTGAGTGCCGGACCGCGGCCGATCTTCAGATCACCCTCCAGATTTTTACTGATCATGGGTGTATTGCTGTCGTGCGTAACATCTGTCACGATGGCAACATCCGGTTTAATGGTATGTGCCATCATTTCTGCGCCTTTCAGGCCCACTTCTTCCTGCACCGAATTCACGACATATAATCCGTATGGCAATTTAATTTTATTTGTCTTTAATAATCTGGCGACCTGTGCGATCATAAAACCACCGATGCGGTTATCCATTGCACGACCTGCGAAATAGCGATTATTGAGCACAAAAAAATCATCATCGAAAGTAATGGGATCTCCCACTTTTACGCCGAGTTGTTCCACTTCCTTTTTTGAGGTACAACCACAGTCGAGAAAAATATTTTTCAATTCCGGAACCTCTTCCCTGCCCGGTCTGCGCACATGAATCGCAGGCCATCCGAAGACTGCCTTCACAATTCCTTTTTCGGTATAAATATTCACCCGCTTGCTGGGAGCGATGATATGGTCGCTGCCGCCAATGCGCTCTACATAAATAAATCCGTCTTCCGTAATAAAATGCACCGACCACCCGATCTCATCGGCATGTGCTTCGATCACAACTTTGTACGGAGATTTCGGATTGATGACGGCAGCAACAGAACCGTAATTATCGATAATATGATCATCGGAATAGGTGCGCATATAATCCAGCCATATTTTTTGTCCGGCGGATTCATGCCCTGTCGGTGAAGGATTATTAATATATCTGCCGAGAAAATCAATTTCTTCGGAGCCGAGGAGTTTGGATCTTGATTTAGGCATAGGTAATAAAAATGGTAAAATGTGATTCGATTATTATAATGGAATATTTCCGTGTTTCTTTTTAGGGAGTTTCGCTACTTTGTTCTTAAGCATTTCCAGTGATTTCATGATCTTGATGCGTGTATCAGCAGGATTGATCACTTCATCTACAAATCCGCGGTAAGCTGCGCGATAAGGATCAGCGAATTTATTGGTGTATTCATCCACTTTCTCCTGGAGCTTTTCTTCCTTATTCTGTGCTTCTTCAATTTCTTTTTTGAAGATGATCTCTGCTGCTCCTTTAGCACCCATCACTGCGATCTCGGCTGTAGGCCATGCGAAATTCATATCGGCACCAATATGTTTACTGTTCATCACATCGTAAGCGCCGCCATACGCCTTTCTTGTAATTACCGTAATTCTGGGAACCGTGGCTTCGCTGAATGCAAATAATAATTTTGCGCCGTTGGTAATTATGCCATGCCATTCCTGATCGGTTCCGGGTAAAAATCCGGGCACATCTTCAAAAACAACCAGGGGCACATTGAAACAATCGCAGAATCGAACAAAGCGGGCAGCTTTTTTACTGGATTCAATATCCAGCACGCCGGCAAGTACTGCAGGCTGATTGGCGACAACACCAATGCTTTTTCCGCCGATGCGGGCAAATCCTACCACAATATTTTCTGCATAATTCTGATGCACTTCAAAAAATGAATTTTCATCCATCACTTCCGTGATCACATCCCTTATATCATAGGGATGATTCGGATTTTCGGGAATAATTGTATTGAGCTTAGGTCTTGTTTCTGTTGATGGTGTATACGCATATGCAGGAGCATCATCTTCACAATTCTGCGGCATATAACTCAGCAGCTGTTTTATTTTCTGAATACAGTCCAGACCGTTCGAAGCAGCAAAATGTGCGACACCGCTTTTTGTGGAATGCGTTGATGCGCCGCCCAGTTCTTCACTTGTCACCTCCTCATGCGTAACCGTTTTTACCACGTTGGGGCCGGTGACGAACATATAGGAAGTTTTTTCCACCATGAGAATAAAATCTGTGATTGCCGGTGAATAAACAGCGCCGCCGGCGCAGGGTCCCATGATCGCAGAAATCTGCGGGATAACACCGCTGGCAAGCGTATTCCGGTAAAAAATATCGGCGTAGCCGCCGAGGGAATTAACACCTTCCTGAATCCTCGCTCCGCCGCTGTCATTCAATCCGATCACCGGTGCACCATTCTGCATGGCGAGGTCCATAATGCGGCAGATCTTTTCAGCATGTGTTTCACTGAGAGAACCGCCAAATACGGTGAAATCCTGTGCGTAAACATACGTGAGCCGTCCGTTTATCTTGCCAAAACCTGTAATAACGCCATCTCCATAAAACCGTTGTTTTTCCATTCCGAAATCATGGCTGCGATGCACAACGAGTTGCCCTATCTCTTCAAATGTGCCCTCATCCATCAGTAGCTGCACCCTTTCCCGGGCCGTGAGTTTGCCTTTGGCATGTTGTGATTTAATACGCTCTGTGCCGCCGCCGAGCAATGCCTCCGCCTTTTTTTTCTCGAGTCTTTCTATTTTTTCCTGCACGATAATCTGTTTAGTTCGTATTCGGGCTGAAAATTACTAAACCTTGCTTAGATAGTAAGCAGGAGACCCGTTTTGAGGGGAAGACACACAACAGGAAATGTGATATTTTGTTAAATTGAATTCTGAACCTAAACCCAACAGGGACTGTTACCGTCTGATCAAGTAATTTTGCACCATAGACATGTATTGATGAAAAGAATTTTTGTTGCCATTATTTCTCTCCTCGTGTTCTCCTCCGCTTTTGCACAGTCAAAATCAACCGTTGCAGGCAAAGTACTGGAAGCAGGAACCCAGAAACCGATCGAATTTGCTGCTGTTACACTCACTTTACAAAATGATTCCTCCATTATTACCGGTGCAATAACCGATCAGGAGGGGAAGTTTAAAATGGAAGAAGTTGCACCGGGTGCGTACACGTTACATTATAGTTTTATCGGATTTAAGGATGCCGTGAAAAATATTGAAGTGGCTGCAGATGTTCCCTTTGTACCTGCAGGGCAATTATTTATGGACGTGGATGCCAGCGAACTGAATACCGTCAACATCACCGCCGAGAAAGCGTATTTCCAGAGCAGTATTGATAAAAAAGTGTATAATATTGATAAGGATATAGTCGCTTCCTCAGGATCAGCATCAGATGCGCTGCAAACCATTCCTTCCGTAGTGATCGATATTGATGGAAATATAAGTCTGCGCGGAAATGAAGGCGTGAGAATATTTATTGACGGAAAGCCATCCGGTATTGTAGGCAGTAATATGAATGCAATACTCGAACAGATACCTGCAAGCTCCATTGAAAGTATTGAAGTGGTAACGAATCCGTCTGCACGATATGATGCGGAAGGTAATTCCGGCATCATCAATATCGTCCTTAAAAAAAATAAAAAATCGGGCCTCAACGGCAATATTACAGCGGGCGCTTCCACCTCACCAAAGCTGGAAGCCGGTGCTGCGCTGAATTACAGAAATCAAAAATTGAATTTTTATTCGAATTACAGTTATACGCATGATAACCGTGACGGCAATGCATCGAATTACAGAAAAACATTTGAAGCGGATACCACAAGTTATTTATCATCGCTGAGCACTAACAATAATATTTCACAGATGCATATGTTCAGAACGGGTCTTGACCTGTATCTGACTAAAAAAACAACTTTCGGTGTATCCGGAACGATCAGTAAAAATAATTCTGACAGAACCGACGGTGTGGATTATGTATTTCTGAATACGGACAGCATGCTGACCTCCACGAGTAACCGGTCGACGATAAGTGAGAATGCAGGATTTAATTATAATGCCGGGATGAATTTCAGGCATACTTTTAACGATCCTAAACATTTGCTCACAGCAGAAGGATATTACAGCCGCGGTGATGGAAACGAGAACAGTAATTACGATGAGCAATTCTATGATCCAGACGGTATCATCATCGGCACACCTTTTTTACAATATATTGAAAAGCCTTCCATCAATACAGATGCGAGCCTGCAGAGCGATTATGTGCGTCCGTTCAAAAACGGAAATCAGCTCGAGTCAGGAATAAAGTATACAAAAGAAATTAAGGATAATACGATCAATTCCGAATCATTTGCATGGGCGACAGAAACATGGGAAAGTGATGACTCCATCAACAATCAGTTTATTTATAATGAGGATGTGATCGCCGGTTACCTGATATGGAATTCCAGTTATAAAAAATTCGGATATCAGCTGGGACTGCGTGCAGAACAAACCTATACGCAATCAGAACTGGTAACAACAGATGAAACATTTAATAATGATTATTTCGGATTATTTCCGAGTGTGCATGTATCTTATAAATTCAGCACAAGTGCAGAAATCGGCGCCAGCTACAGCCGTCGCATCGATCGTCCGAATGCATGGTTCCTGAATCCGTTTCCGGATTATTCGGATCCATATAGTTTCAGGATAGGGAATCCTTTCCTTGAACCGGAATTTGAAAATTCGTATGAGATCAGTTTTTCCAAGGATTTCAAAAAGCATTCATTGTCTGCATCTGTTTATTTCAACCAGACACTTAATGAGATTTCTCCGTATACCGAAGTGACCGCCGAGGGTATCGCTTACATGACATTCCAGAATTACAACCAGGAGCAGAAATACGGAGTTGAGCTTGTCGGAAAGAATGAATTCTTTAAATGGTGGAACATGACAAGCAGTTTAAATTTCAATCAGACCCTCGTGGATGCACAAAATCTGGAAGAAGGGCTCACCAATACACAATTCACTTATAATATCCGCACTATGTCCGCTTTTCAGGTAATGAAGCAGACAGCATTACAGATCACCTTTAATTATAATACACCGTGGACATTTGCACAGGGTGAATCGGAGCCGGTGTATTTTTTTGATGCCGGCGTGAAATCCGATTTCTTTCAGAATAAATTAAGTGTCAATCTCAGCATGAGCGATATTTTCAATACACGCATCTGGGAAGGACATTCTTCAGGTATTAATTTCTACTCGGAATATTCCCGCAAACGCGAATCACAGATCGGTTCCATCAAACTCACATATAAATTCGGCCAGCAGGACATGAACAGGAAACGGGGCAACAGGGGCATGGATGAGAATTTTGATGGCGGAATGGATATGTTTTAAGCCTGTAGATTCTGCACAGGTATCATCGAATAGAGAAATATTTTATTTAGACGGAGACGCTTGTGAGGCGGTAGAGGCCGTAAAACTTTCGGGTTTTTCGAATTTTAGGTGCGCATTACCGATCACCGAAAAAAAATTCACCTTCCCCCTGCAGCCAGCCCGGCCACACATTCCACAAATGCATCGCTGTCGTTAAGGCTTTCGACGAGTTGCACTTTTTCTCCGCCTGCTTTTTTAAATTCGAGATCGTATTCAATACCAATTTCATAAACAGTTTCGAGGCAATCGGCAACGAATGCCGGACTGAAGACAAGTATTTTTTTCATTCCTTTCTGTGCAAGATCTTCAATAACAGCGGAAGTATAGGGTTTGATCCACGGTGTTTTACCGAGGCGTGACTGGAAGCAAACGGTATATTTTTCCTGTGGAATTTGTAAAGCTTCGCCGAGTAACCGCGAAGTATTAAAACATTGTGCACGATAACACAATGCATTGGATATATGCATGGTAGCACAAC
>CAYTFT010000058.1:0-9664 GCA_964437155.1 uncultured Chitinophagales bacterium
TGAATTAATGCATTAATGGTTTGCTGCAATAATGCCGCCCCGATGGGGCCTGGATAAATACATTAATTGTTTGCTGCATTGTTTTATCATAAAAAAAGCGTTGAAGGTTTGAAGATTAAGGTTGAAAGTTGAAAGTTTCGGGCTGGATGATTATCTGTTGTAATTGGGAGTTCTTTTTTGTTTTAAATCCCAAATTATTTACGACTCCCGGTTCTTCCTTACCAGTATCATCGACTGTATAATATACAAAGCCTCGAATGCAGAATTTTGCAGAATAAATGCATCTACTGCCTTTTTTACTCCGGGATATTTTGGAGAGATATAATCATGTGCCGCGATAAAACCTCCGGGTTCAAGCAAGGGTGCATATAATGCAAGATCCTGCATGCATCCTTCGTAGGAATGATCTCCGTCAATAAAGATCAGATCGTATTTTTCTTTTTTCGGCAATGCATTTAATTTTTCGGCATAATCTGCAGAAGTACTTTTAATAAATTCCACCCTGTCTGTAAATCCGAGTTCTGCGACTGTTTTTTGCGCCCATTCGAGTTGCGAATAGTTTTTAAATATCCAGTCATCTGATGTGTTATGTTTCCACCCTTTTTCGCGGTCAAACATATCGACTGCAAATATTTTTCTGTTTCCGGATAATGCACTCGCCATGATGCAGGTTGAATAACCGAGATAGCATCCCACTTCAAGAATATTATGGCGGGTGGCTGCGGCAAGTGTCGCAAGAGCAATATATTCAGACGGATGCGTTACGCGCGGATGCAATTTGAGGATCGCATTCATGGTATGGTTAACCGAATGCGCTGTATCGGTATGTTCGGTCATCCGGTATTCCTGATCTACCATACCAAGGTCTTTCAGCATTTTTTTTGCAAATCTTTTAAATCCTGTAATCGCACCCATAATCCGCAGTTGCGCCAAAACTAAATCAATCGATGCAATTCTCCCGACCTGTAATAAGTCTGGGTATCTTATAAACTTCCCTCTCCGTATTCTCGAAACACATCCGAACGGTTTTAAGCCGCGCTGACCTTAAACTTTAAACCTTCAACCTTAAACCTTCAACTTTAAATCTTCATTTTTATGTCAATTATTTTGACAATTTACTTGCTTATGTCAGTAAAAAGCCATTATATTTGACAATTCGTTATGCTGACAGGAGCCAAAGACCGGATGATCGTGCACATGGACCTGGATACATTTTTCGTATCCGTGGAGCGGCTGAAAGACCCGCGGCTCATGAACAGGCCTGTGCTGGTGGGCGGCACCGGCGATCGTGGTGTGGTGGCGAGCTGCAGCTATGAGGCGCGCGCATTTGGTGTGCACTCGGCGATGCCCATGCGGCAGGCGCGGATGTTATGCCCCGATGCGATCGTGGTGCGCGGCGACTATGAGCATTACTCCTATTATTCGAATATGGTCACTGAGATCATCGGCGAGCGTGTGCCGCTGTATGAAAAAGCATCGGTGGATGAGTTTTATATCGACATGAGCGGCATGGATCAGTTTTTCGGCACCTACCAGTATGTGAAGGAGGTTCGGGAGAAGATCATACGGGAAACAGGGCTCCCGATCTCCTTCGGATTATCGGAGAATAAAACCGTTTCCAAAGTGGCAACCGGCGAGGCAAAACCCAACAACCATTTAAAGGTCGACCATGGCATTGAAAAACCCTTTCTCGCTCCCCTGCCGGTACGGAAAATTCCGATGGTGGGCGAGGTAACGGGACAATTACTGCGGAAGATGGGTATCGTAAAGATTCAGACGGTGCAGGAAATGCCGCAGCAGGTGATGGAGAATATTCTGGGAGAGAACGGCCGCGTCATCTGGCGCAAGGCGAATGGTATTGATACGAGTCCGGTGGAACCGTACAGCGAACGCAAATCCATTTCGAGTGAAGAGACTTTTGAGAGTGATACCATCGATGTCAAGAAAATAAAAACGATACTGGCGGCGATGACGGAAAAACTCGCCTTTCAACTGCGGAAAGAAAATAAACTCACTTCGGTGGTGACGGTCAAGATCCGGTATTCCGATTTTGATACGCATACAAAACAAATGCGCATTCCTTATACTTCGGCCGATCATACACTCATCAAACTGGTGAAAGAATTATTTGATAAATTATATGAGCGACGGGTTTTAATTCGCCTCGTGGGTGTTCGTTTTTCGGGATTAGTGGGCGGCGGATATCAGATCAATCTGCTGGAAGATTCGGAACATATCATCAAACTCTATCAGGAAATGGATCTGCTGCGCAAACGATTCGGCGACAAAACGGTACAACGCGTGAGTGCATTGGGATATGATTTTAAACAGTTTAATCCGTTTAATGGGAAGACGAAGAGTTAATGTGCTGGTGTGCCGGTGTGCTGGTTAATCAGTGTGCCGGTTAAATACAAGTAAATTCTTTAAAGATGAATACTTGTAAAAAGCAAAATCCGATTATAGTGTGCCGGTTGATCAGTGTGCCGGTTAAATACAAGTATATCCTTTAAAAATGTATAACTATAAAAATCAAAATCCGATCCTTGAGTTAGCAGCGAAACGGTGTGCCGGTTAAATACAAGTAAATCCTTTAAAAATGTATACCTATAAAAATCAAAACCCGATCCTTGAGTTAGCAACGGAGTTTGCGCTCGACATTATTAAGTATTGTGATACACTGGATGATCAACGAAAATACCTGATGTCTAAACAACTGTGGAGATCTGGTACGGCCATTGGCGCTTTAATCTCTGAAGCACAAAACGCTGAAAGCAGAGCAGACTTTATTCATAAACTCAAAATTGCATCCAAGGAAGGAGAAGAAACCCTGTATTGGTTGATATTATGTAAAAGATCTGCCAATTATCCTACGGTAGATGAACATATCAGCAAGGTAACCCGGGTAAATAAGACATTGAGCAAAATCATTTCAAATACAAAAAGAAATTCATCCTCAAAAATATCCCCCAACCAGCACACCACTTAACTGGCACACTAGCACACCAATTCACCGGCACACCAATTCACCGGCACACCAAACAACGTGTTTCTTACGCACTCATACTACTCCCTCCGCCACGGGGTTCTTTCAACCGAGCGACTGCTGGCCGCGGCAAAAGCCAAGCAGGTGCATTCGTTTGTATTGACGGATGTTAATAATACGTCGGGGATATTCGAATTACTGCGCGATGCGGAAAAAAGTGGTATCGATATCCGCGCCGGCATCGAATTCAGAAACGGAGCACAACATCTCTATACCGGCATTGCCCGCAACGAACACGGCTTTGCAGAACTCAACCGCTTTTTGTCGGAACACCTGAAATCAAATACACCACTCCCCACTGTTGCTCCTGAATTCAATCACGCCTATATCATCTATCCGTTTCATGGAGCACCAGCAGAACCACTCAAAGAAAATGAACGCATTTGTGTTACCCCGCGCGACCTCAACCAATACCGCACCCTGCGCATTAAAAACACCGACGACCGCTATGTGGCCTTTCAGCCGGTGACCTTTGCGAATAAAAAAGATCATAATGCGCATCGCATCCTGCGCGCCATGGATAAATGCACCGTCATTACCAAACTGGAAAAAGGTGATGTGGAGGATATTTCAGAACAATTTATTGATTACGATTCGCTGATAAAGCAATTTGGTGATGAGAGTTATTTATTGCACCGCGCACAGGAACTCATAGAGCGCTCACGGTTCGATTTTGTGTTTCATACGAATAAGAACATTAAAAAATTTACCGGCAGCGAGCAGGAAGACATTAATTTGCTGTTGCAACTCACGTACGAGGGTGTTACGCGTCGTTATGGCAAACTCACCAAAGAAATTCAGGACCGCATCAACAAAGAACTCGAGATCATAATACAAAAAGGATTCGTATCGTATTTTCTTATCAACCAGGATATCATCCGTTATGCGCATCATAAAAATTATTTTACCGTAGGCCGTGGCAGTGGCGCCAATAGCCTTATAGCCTATTGCATTGGCATTACCGATGTAGATCCCATAGAACTCGATCTGTATTTTGAGCGCTTCATTAATTTATTCCGCGAAACACCGCCCGATTTCGATCTCGATTTCTCCTGGAAAGACCGTGATGACGTTACCGAATATATTTTCAACAAATACGGAGAAGATCATACTTCTTTACTCGCTACCTACACAACGTTCAAAGACCGCTCCTTTATCCGCGAAGTGGCTAAAACATTTGGTTTGCCCGAACAGGAAATACATGCGATGACAAAAAATTACGGGGAGATGAAATTCGGTGATGACCTGAAAATCCCCGATCAGATAGCGCGCAGTATTTATTCCTTCGGCACTTATCTGCATGGCAATCCCAATCACCTGAGCATACATGCCGGGGGAATCTTGTTATCGGAATTGCCGATTTATTATTACACTGCTACACATCTGCCGCCCAAAGGATTTCCCACCACGCAGTTCGATATGCATGTGGCTGAAGATATTGGTTTATATAAATTTGATATTCTGAGTCAGCGCGGACTCGGACATATCAAAGAGGCCGTGGAGATCGTAAAAGAAAATCGCGGCGAAACGATCGATATCACGCGCGTGCAGGATTTCAAAAAAGATCCGAAGCTGAATGAAAACCTGCGCAACGGAAATACCATCGGCTGCTTTTATATCGAGTCGCCTGCCATGCGCAGTCTGCTCAACAAATTATTATGTGATAATTATTTAACGCTGGTAGCGGCAAGTTCTATTATTCGTCCGGGTGTGGCGCAAAGCGGTATGATGGATGAATATATCCGCAGGCATCGGTTTCCCGAACAACGCGAGCGTATTCATCCTGTGATGGGCGATATCATGCCCGACACCTATGGCGTGATGGTATATCAGGAAGATGTGATCAAGGTGGCGCATTATTTTGCCAAACTCACATTGAGTGAAGCGGATGTATTGCGACGCGGTATGAGTGGAAAATCGCGGAGCAAAAATGAATTTCAGATCATCAAAGAAAAATATTTTTCCAATTGCAGATCACTTGGATATGACAAAGCGCTCACCGATGATGTTTGGCACCAGATCGAAAGTTTTGCCGGATATTCTTTTGCCAAAGGACATTCGGCGAGCTATGCCGTGGAGAGCTATCAGAGTTTATTTCTGAAGACCTACTACCCTATTGAATTCATGGTGGCGGTGATCAATAATTTCGGCGGATACTACAGCACCGATCTGTATGTGCAGGAAGCAAGAAAAGCAGGTGCGGTAATTGAGGGCCCCTGTGTAAATAAAAGTTTCGAATATACATGTCTGTACGGGACAACGATTTATCTCGGTTTTACACATGTAAAAGGGCTCGAACATAAATTAATTCATGATCTTGTAAACGAACGAAAACAGAACGGCCCGTATCTCGATCCGGAGGATATACTTAAGCGCATTTCCATTTCTCTTGAGCAGCTCGAAATTTTAATTACCGTTGGCGCCCTGCGATTCACCGGCATACCAAAAAGTGAATTACTGATCGGAGCATACACAAGACTGAATAAAACAAAAAAGACTGTCCCTGCACGTGAATTATTTGAAGATGCCAAGCCCGTAAGTTATACATTTCCCCAACTGCATTATGATCGCCGCGAAGATGCCTGGGATGAAATTAAACTGATGGGATTCCCGCTCCGTTCACCCTTCGGTATGATAGACGATCCGCTATTAAAGGACCGTGAACTGACCGAAGTAAAAGATTTTCCATCACTGGCCGGAAAAACAGTGGAGATCGTGGGTTATCTCATCACCACCAAATCCACGCGCACCAAACATGGTGAGCCGATGTATCTGGGCACCTTTATAGACCGCAATGGCGACTGGCTGGATACGGCGCATTTTCCGGCTGTGGCAAAACAATATCGCTTCAAAGGGAAAAACTGTTACCTGCTGCGCGGACGTGTACAGGAAAGTTTTGCAGCGTATACACTCATTGTGGAAGGAATGTGGTGCTTAAAAATGTGGATGGACGAGATGGCATAAAGAGAAGGGAAAAAGTTGGAAGGTTGACAAGTTGGAAGGTTGAGATAATCTGTTTTAGAAGTACAACTCATTCAACATGCAGGTTTGATTCAGCATTATTTCAAACTATCTGTAATCAACTACATCAGCGTATCACAACGACCTTATCAATAACAAGTCCGTCGGCAGATAATATGTATAAACCCGGCTGGAGCACATGCAAATCCTCGATGACCGGTCCTGTATTATCAGAAGTAAAATGCATTACTTCAATTCCATGTATATCAAATAACCGGAAGGTAACACCGACCCGGTTGGAAGAAATATTTAAATATCCGGAAACCGGATTCGGAAAAACGCTGATCTGATTTACAGGAATTTCAGCAAGAGGTACCGGTACCACATTGCATCCACCGGCTGGAAAATCGGTGAAAATAAATTCAGCAATTACCGGGATATGATCACTCGACTGGTATAATGCGTTAATAAAATCTTCGCTTCCATATGTATTAGGCATCGCATTGAGACTGTCATCAAAATGATTGCCGTCATTACCAACTGCTTCCGTACTGCCTGAAATATATTCCATACCTCCGCTGTCTTCAATTGCCTGTGAGAATAACATCAGATCAAACCGATCATCCAATCCGCCGGTGCTGCCACCGCCAAAAGCCCTTACACGTGTGCTCTGTGTATGATAGGGAGCATACGCTGCATTATTCCAGGTTCCTGAAATCAGTTCCCCAAGCGGGTCAATAAAATATCCGGGTTCAGTATTATCCAATAAAGTAACATAAGCATCCTCTGTACTTTTATAAATATTAAAATCTCCTGTCACAATATAATTTGCCGTATCCGGGAGCAATGCGGTGTACTTTCGCAGACTGTCAATTTCCTGTTTTCGTAACACTTCGTTTGAAGAACCGGAACTGGCTTTCAGATGCACACTGAAAACATAAAATACCGTGCTGTCACACCGGTGCATGAGGCCAAAGCGATTGATATCCCGTATATCTGTATGTATAGGGAAATTATCAAGGAAGGAAAATTTATCCTTTCTGTAAAACAAGCCATTATCTGTATCATAACTATCGATAAAGTCACCCATGGCATAATTCGTATCAATAACTGTCATCACCGAATCGCGAAAACGTTCCGCTCCTTCCAGATAATTTATCTCCTGAACAACCAGAATATCCGGGTGCATGGAATCGATAACGGTTCGAAGAAAATGTTCTTTATTATTTCCGGTATTATCAAAATTGAGAACATTATACGTCATGAATCTGCATGTATCCTGTGCAGAAACTACGTATGTAATGGAAATAAAAAAAAGTAAAACAAAATAATTTCTCTGCATAAAAATGAGCGTTGTACCTGAAAACGTCATTTTTAAGAGTAAACAAGGAAGGGATGCACAAAACTACGAAGAAAGCGGAAGAGTTGGCACTTGTCTGCTGAAAGCATCATGGAAATTCAGCAGTGAAAATATTTTAATGAGCAAACATCCCTGCAACAGGAATCAAATAGCAATTCGAGAAATCCCGATACCCGATACCTGATACCCGATACCTGTTACCTGATACCCGATACCTGATACCCGATACCTGTTACCTGCATTACACGCAAAACGCCGTCAGGATAACACTGTTATTTCTAAAACAAACTTCTTTGTGAACCCTTCTTTGGTTTTTCACCCGCATCTTCCATGATCATAAAGGCAGGACTGATTGGTTGTCCGTATTGCAGAATAAGATGATCCGTATCGGCACCGGTGTCCATCCACCTTGATTCCTCGCCGGGATTAATGATCACAGGCATGCGTGTGTGCACCTGTTCTACAAGCGCATTTGCCGTAGTAGTGATAACTGCCATTGTTTTAACTACCTCACCGGTTTTTTTATTTACATAATCACAATATATCCCGGCGTAATAAAAATTCTCTCTCTCTTTAAGGTGAAAGAATACCCGCTGTTTTCTTTTTTTATCGTACTCATAGAAACCGTTCGTGCAAACGAGGCAGCGTTTTCCGTTTTTCCATGCATCCCGCCAGGTGGGTAATTCAGTAATCGTCTCAATGCGGGCATTAAAGATTATTTTCATTTCCTTCAGCTTATCCGGATTTGCCCAATGCGGAATAAACCCGAATGCATAATTCTGCAATACATCAGGCCGTTCGATAGTGATTACAGGCATTGCATTTCCGGGAAATCCCACAGAATTCTCACCTGTTTCATCTATATAAGTATCCTCCGTCGACTCGCCTTCTGCCCATTCACGGCCATAGGCTTTCTCATACTCCTCCTTCTTCATTTTTGATTTTGTAGTATAGCTTGAACACATACAACAAAGCTAACACATAACTATACTAAAGGGAAACAAGGTATTCCGGTAAATTGCCGATATTTGAATTTTATTAAAATCAGAAATGCAGGGTATCAACAATCGCTTAACCCGTAATCTTGTGCGGTGCGCGTCATTCAGTTTCCTCCTCCTCACCATTCTCTTTGCAGATGGATGTGGTGATCCGCATATTCCGATTGAAACTTCCATCCCAGAACTCGACCATATTGTTGTTGTATTTTTTGAAAACAAGGCTGCCGACGAAATCTTAGATACCAGTGCTGCACCTTATCTCAATGCAATTAAAAATGATGTGCACGCGGCATATTTCACCAATTCTTACGCGATGGGACATCCGAGTCAGCCGAATTATTTATATTTTTTTTCAGGAGATAATCAGGGCATCACGAATAATGATCGTCCGCCTTCCGCATTCAACACACCCAATCTTGCCGATGCATTAAATGATGCCGGTTATTCTTTTGTTTGCTATTCAGAGGGATTGCCCTATACCGGATTTAATGGTGACAGCTCCGGACATTATATGCGAAAACACAATCCTTCTGCAAACTGGATGGGAAATATGAAGTATCAGAATGATTCTTCCACCAATCAGCCTTTCAGCAATTTCCCTTCTGACTTTGATTCCTTACCCACTGTAAGTTTTGTCGTGCCGGATATGCGCAACAGCATGCACGATGCCGCTATCGATACCGGCGATGCATGGTTACAGGAAAACCTGGGTGCTTATATCGAATACACAAAAACGCATAACAGTATTTGTATCATCACCTTTGATGAAACCAGTTATGCCGTTACAGATAATAAAATATATACCGTATTCATTGGCAAACCGATGCTACAGGGAGAATTTACCGAACCCATTTCACATATTTCGATCCTCCGCACCATAGAGGATATGTATCATTTACGTCATTCCGGCTATGCGGAATTTCTGCATGGTATCAATGTTTGCTGGAAATAAAATATCCTGCGTTTGACATACGTTTTACACTCCATGATCCGGCGGCTGGTCATTTTATTTATTTTTACATTTTCAATACGCTTTCTGCATGCACAGGGAGTGTATATTTATTCCCTGCATTTTGATTCGGATGCGGATATTTTAAATACTGCAGAAACGCATGTAATCGACAGTCTGACCGGGCATCCTTCTGATATTATTTTCACAAAGATCATCCTGCACGGGTTTTGTGATTCCGTTGATGACAGCATATACAATTTACAATTGTCGCAGCGCAGGGTAAAGTCCGTAAAAAATTATCTGATCAAAAGAGGAATTGACAGTTTACTTATTACCGAAGCCAAAGGATT
>CAYTFT010000059.1:0-9521 GCA_964437155.1 uncultured Chitinophagales bacterium
GGATAATATCATCGAAACGGTAACTGACCTCCGCAGCCGCGGTGTCGAATTCCTGCATGTGCCCGATGTGTATTATGATGATGTACTCGACCGTGTGGGGCATATTGATGAAGATTTCGACGAATTAAAAAAACTGAATATTCTGATCGACCGTGATGATGAGGGTTATCTTCTGCAATTATTCACGAAACCTGTCGAAGACAGGCCGACGGTGTTTTTCGAGATCATTCAGCGCCATGGAGCCAGAAGTTTCGGAAAAGGAAATTTCAAGGCATTGTTTGAAGCAATAGAGCGCGAACAGGAATTGCGCGGAACTTTATAATTCTGTTAACATCTCAGAAGCCTGCTCTCAAAAGCAGGCTTTTTTATTTATCTGCAAGTTTATTTATACCGGGATGTGATTTTATTCCAATGCAGTGACTAAAATCATAGAAAGCTGAAATTATGGTCACAACCCGGACTATCTATCAGCAGTTTCTTTGTATATACATATAATTGCAGGTAAAATGAAAAAAGTATACATACTTCTGGCAGTATTTTATACATATATGCCGGTTATTTTTGGTCAGGTTACCGAAGATTGGGTTTCACCCGGAAACTATTACGGACTTGACGGCAAAATGGTGGCCGTTGATGCTGATGATAATGTATTTACCCTTAGTGATATTTTTCACGGCGACATGTATCTCACCAAACGGGATAAGTTTGGAAATATATTATGGGATACAACCTATGATAATACTACGCCTTCCCAATGGGAAGAAGCAGCCTGGCTCTACATTGACCCGAGCGGCGATGCGATCGTAACCGGATTTACGAATACCGGATTCGGTACAGAATGGTTTGCCGTGCAAATGGTGACCATGAAATTTAATGGTGCCGATGGAGCATTGGAATGGAGGGTAACCGAAAGCACGGGAAGTGCACACAGGGGCCGGGTATGTATGACAGATGCTGCAGGAAATATTTATGTCGGTGGTGATATAAATGCATACAATACAACCTACTACGAGCTGGGAAATCTGGTAGTGGTAAAATATTCACCCGCCGGTATAATGATATGGAAAACCTATCTTGATGATACCGGAGTGATGATGGGAGGACCGCTCTCAGCAATGAAATTTGATTACAGCGGGAATATTATTATCACAGGTGTAACGCCGTTTGCCAATCAGCAGCATACCGCTAAAATTACTCCGGCAGGTGTTTGTCTCTGGCATCATGCATACAGCAGTTATGGTGCTGCAGATATTGCCATCAATTCTGCAAATGAAATTTTTACTCTGGGCAGTTATGGGTTCGGGGCTCCAACACCAAGTACGGATCCTGTAATAAGAAAATTAAATGCATCCGGAACATTACTGTGGGAACACAATTATGATTTCGGCTCAGCCGAACTCGGCAGAAAGATCGTTTGCGACAGTTATGGCAATGCTGTAATAATCGGTTATGGTTCACAACTAACCGGAATGCCGTATGTTGATTGGATCACATTCAAGATCAATAATGCAGGAACAAAATTATGGGACCAGCGATATAACGAACATGCAAATAATGATGAATGGCCTTGGGGAATCAGTATTGATGCATGGGATAACACCTATGTGACCGGTCAGGGAGGACCGTGGCCCGGATATTTCTGGACCAGTCTGACACAAATGGTTACGGTAAAATATACACCTTCGGGAGTTGCGGAGTGGACTGCATTGCATACGACCTATGCTTCAACAGGTCAGAATAATTGTCTGGCATCGGATAACTCATTATATGCTGTAGGGCAAGGTTATGCAGTAACTATTCATTATGATCAGGTATTGCCGGTAACCTGTGAAATTCCCACGGGATTATTCACCAACAATATCATGACGAATAAAGCGCGACTGAACTGGACATTGATACCGGATGCAGTACAATATGAAGTCTGGTATAAAAAATCCACCGCCGCAGCATGGAAGATCAGATTTGTTCCCGGTACAAGTAATAAATTAAATCTGAAAAATCTCCAATGCAATAAAAATTATGTCTGGCAGATCAGGACAATTTGTGATACAGCAGGTATCGATATTTTATCAGATTTTTCTTCGCTGCAGAATTTTACCACGCTGATTTGCAGAGAAAGCGAAATAAACGAAATGCAGAATATTACTGTCTATCCGAATCCTGCATCACAGGAGATCAATATAAATTATAATGATCAGCCGATCCACCGGGTTTTAATAACAGATCTCACAGGTAATCAGGTATTAACAGCGGGACCATTCAATACACAAACAGCAGTTATACATATAGAAACGCTGCCTTCAGGATTTTATATTATCAGGATTGAATCCGATGGGCAATGGACAGTTCAACAATTCATTAAATCAAATTAAATTATTATTCATGAAACAGGTATTATTTTGCTTCTTTTTGATTCCGGGAGTTTTATTTTCACAGGTAACACTTGACTGGCTGCAGTTTACCGGCGGAGTATCCATAACCACCGATGCCGCAGACAATGTATATACGGTGAATTGGGTCTATGCAGCCGGCGGTGATATTATTTTAACCAAACGCGATGCAAACGGGAATTTCCTCTGGGAAACATTCTTTGATAACACTGATGCAACCCGTCATGAAGTGGCGACCTGGGTCGAAACGGATAATGCAGGAAACATCATCGTGACAGGAACCATCCGTTCCGGTTATGCTTCACCCGTAAATGCTGCAAGTGTCGTAATGAAATTCAGTCCGGCAGGAACCTTATTATGGCGCGTAGTGTATGAAACATCCTTTGACGGATCTTCTACAAAAAAATGTCTGATCGACGGTTCAAATAATATTTATGTGCTTGGCATGGGAACAGGACCTACCGGATATGTCACCAAGGTGAAAAAATTCTCATCTGCGGGCGTTCCGCTTTGGTCATATTACAATGCAGCCGGAATTGGCGCTGCACAGAATTTTAAATTCACACCTGACAATAAATTACTGATTTCAGGAAGAGGTACAATCGGCAGTATCAACGGATATGCAAAGATCGACCTCGATGGAAATGAAATATGGAGTTATGCAGGTGTGATGAGCTTAACGATCGGGGATGCCGCCGGCGATAGTTTCGGAAATACCTATCTGATAAATGGTGAATATGTTGCCGGAACTTCAGGCAGTATTTTATCCAAATTATCTACAACCGGTTCACTTATCTGGGATGAAACAAATACAATCACAGGAACAAAAGTTGAAGTTGGCACTGATAATAATCCCGTTATCGGAGGTTTTCCCGGAGCCGGAACTGCAGGTGTTGCGATGATGAAATATGATCAGCTCGGAAATGTCATCTGGAGCAATTTCGATGCTGACGGACCCTTATACAGTTTATTATTGCATGCGATGATGAAACTGGATCCCGCCAATAATGTATACTTCGGCGCCGGAACCTTATTTGAAATGGCGGTTTGCAAGGTTAATGCGGATGGAAGCAACGATTGGGTGGCAGCGTGTTCGGGGAGTTATGCAAACGGATTCACATTTGGAAATGATTACAGCATTTTTGTGGTCGGTGGTGCAACAGCGCATTTTACCCAGGAACCAATTGTTGTATGTGATGCACCGACCGGATTATTTACAAATAATATTTTAGCCAATAAGGCGCGACTGAACTGGACCGTTGAACCTGGGGCCGTGCAATATGAGGTCTGGTATAAAAAATCCACCGCCGCAGCATGGAAGATCAGATTTGTTCCCGGTACAAGTAATAAATTAAATCTGAAAAATCTCCAATGCAATAAAAATTATGTCTGGCAGATCAGGACAATTTGTGATACCGCAGGTACCGATATTATTTCAGCTTTTTCATCGGTTCAGAATTTTACAACGCTCATCTGCAGGGAAGAAACAGATAAAGCTCCTTACACAGTTTCGATCTATCCTAATCCGGCAACGGACCAGTTCACGGTGAATTGGATAATGGAGGATAATATTTCAGGCGCTGTAATTACAGTGACCGATTTCAGCGGAAGAACGGTATATGAAAGTGTCATCCCTGCAGAGGTCTTAACCTTTACAGAAACCATCAGGTCAGATACATTTAGTTCGGGAATATATTTTGTAAAATTTATCTCGGATGATGGAACGGATGTCCATCCGTTAATGATCACCAGATAAAGATCAATCAGATTTCATTCTATAAATAAAGCCCGCTATTCGAAAACAGCGGGCTTTATTCATTGTCAGGAGGATTTATTTTTCAACAGCAAATTGTTTTGCAGTCGTTCCTGCATCAGTTACAATTTGTAATGAATATATCCCTGCAGGTAATACAGAAATATCTGCAGAGGAAATATTTCCATCTCCATTTGCGATATCCGGCATTGAAACCAGTTTTCCGGTCATGTCATAAATAGCAACTGAAGAAGCAGTTGCAGAGGAAGCACCGGCGATGTAAATAATATCGGCAGCAGGGTTCGGATATATTGATACTGTGCCGGTTATTGCAGGTAATTCAATTCCCGTTGGCACAACAATATCAGCATTCACATAAGCTGCTTCGGTCGCTGACGGGAATCCACCGGTGGTAATTGTCATATCCATGTATTCGAAAACGGGCCCTATGGTTCCTTCCATCACCCAGTAATAATTATTGAAATCATAATCAATCGTTACCGGTAATCCGACTGCTTCATCTGAATAGGTTTCATGGACCAATAGTCTCAGTACATTATTGTAATTTCCTGAAGGCAGTTTCAGTGTCCCGTATCCATCCACGGTAAAGGAAACAGATCCGCTTCTTACAAAATCATAACCTGATGTGAATTCGCAATAAAGGTTATCGCTGCCTGTTGCGTTGTAGGTTAAAGGAAAAGTGTACAAAGTTTCAGGATCAGAATAGGATGCAGTTACCGTTGGCGTGTAAGCTCCGTAATTGGTAAATTCAGATGTCGTGATTTTAAAAAATGCATAATTACCTCCACCGGTTTCTCCGGCAACATTTGCGCCGGGGAAAGAAGCAGCAACACCGGTAACGGCAGGATCAACCAGCGTATAACCGGAAGTGAGTCCCGTCAGCGTAATACCTGTAAAATCCCAGGTAACATCTGCTCCCGCTGCACCGGGATCAAATCCTGTTGCGTCGACTTCACTTAAGCTGATCACATCACCGATACCACCAGCTATTGAGGAAGTGACAGTGGGCTGTGCCTTTACAAAAATAGCTGTACATAAAAGCACAATTAAAAAGTAGTTCTTTTTCATAGTTGTTGTTTTATATATTGAAAATTTTACCGAAAATTAAAAAGATCCGCCTGTAAAAACAAGCTGATTTCATTAATTAATTGCAAAGGCCGGTCGGCATGCACCCAATGCCCCGCTCCGGAGATCGTCACAAGCGCTGAAACAGGAAATAATTTCTGTATCCCGTTCCAGTCGCTGTCCGGAATATAATTTGAATTTTCACCGCGGATGAAAAGTGCAGGAATAGCGGATGGCGACCCCGTTACCGGTGCAAGAATTCCGGAAATATAATTTTCTGTCAACGCCGGCAGATTAAATTTCCAATGATACGTTCCATCCTGCTCACGCGTAAGATTTTTCAATACAAACTGCCGCGTCCCCTGATCAGGGATCCGATGCATCAGCATTTTTTCCGCTTCACTCCTGGTGCTGATATGGCCGGGATCAAATGACTGCAGGGCATCGAATATCGCATCATGCCCGCCCGGATATCGCTTCACTCCCATATCCACCACAATTATTTTTTTTACTTTTTCCGGATAATCGAGTGCAAATTGCATAGCGGTTTTTCCACCCATCGAATGTCCCGTCACATACGCAGAAGAGATCGAATGCTGCGAAAAAAAAGAGGCCAGATCGGCCGCCATCTCCGGATAGGTATGTGTGGCAATATGTGGCGATTTCCCGTGATTCCGCTGATCGATCAGGTACACCGTGAAATTATTTTCCAGTGCGCGTGCAACAGTCTGCCAGTTATCCAGCATACCGAACAACCCGTGTAAAATTATGAGCGGAGGACCCGTTCCTGAAACTTTATAATGTAATTGCATGCTGCGAAAAATAAACGGGAAGAGATTGTATTAAACCATTTTCGAACGTTTGATCAGATAAGGCAATAATACCTCCCTGAAATCCAGTTGCATATCCGCTTCCACAAAATCTATTTTATACTGATGGCAACGCAGTTTTAACGTGGCAATATATTTTTCCATCTGATCCGTATATATTTTCTTCACCTCATTGCTGCGCACTTTTACGCGTTCACCCGTTTCCATATCGACAAAAACATAGGGACGATTATCATAATTGAAATCCTGCTCGTGTTTTTTATCCGTCACATGAAATAAAACCACTTCATGCTTGTTATGCTTGAGATGCTGCAGCGCCGAGAATAATTCTTCTTCCTTATCTGCATCTTCAAACATATCGCTGAAAATAATCACCAGACTTCTCCTGTGTATATTCTCTGCGAGCGTGTGGAGGCATTTGCCTGCATTTGTCTGCACATCACGCGATGCCTTTCCGATAAAACTTTCGAGTTGTGTCTGTAATAATTTATGATGCACGTTACTGCTGCCGGCTTTCGTGTGCAGCAGTATATCATCAGCAAATACGGTCAGCCCCGCTGCATCGCGCTGCATTTTCAGCAAATGCATAATGGCACTGGCACAAACAGCAGCGTAAATCAATTTGTTGACATGGAGCCCGCTTTCTTTTTTATCCGGTTCCGGGAAGAACATACTGGAGGAAGCATCTATTACGATCTGACAGCGGAGGTTTGTCTCTTCCTCATATTTTTTCGTGAAAAGTTTATCCGTCCTGCCAAATACCTTCCAGTCAATATGCCGGGTTGCCTCGCCGGGATTATAGATCCTGTGCTCGGCAAATTCAACTGAAAAACCATGAAAAGGACTCTTATGTAACCCGAGAATAAATCCTTCCACCACCTGTTTGGCGATGAGTTCCAGATTTTCAACCTGGTGCAGGTCCTGTAAAGAGATCAACTGATTGCTCACCCGTAATTTTTCTACAAATTAAAACTAAAAAAGCCTTCCGTCAAACGAAGGAAGGCTTTTATTAAGTATGCTTAACAGTTACATATGTTGTTTAACCTTGTTATCGAGAACACTTTTAGGCACTGCGCCAACCTGCTTGTCAACTACCTGCCCGTTTTTAATGAAAAGGATCGTAGGAATATTACGAATGCCGTACATCATCGAAATTTCAGGATTGAAATCAACATTTACTTTTCCGATATTCACTTTGCCGTCATAATCTTTTGATAATTCTTCTATCACGGGACCAACAACCCTGCAGGGTCCGCACCATTCAGCCCAGAAGTCAATAACAGAAAGTTTGTTGCTGTCCAGTACGACAGACTTGAAATTTGAATCGGTAAATTCTAATGCCATAGTAAAATATGCTTTTTATGTTTTAAAAATTCAGAACAATAGGATTAACAAACGATGCTTCAATAAGTTCCGGAAAAGATCGGAGACCTTGCCGGAGGGTTGGGTGCACAAATTTAAACCGCCACTTTCAGACTTACATCCCCATATTTCCCCAGGCTGTTTAAAACCGGCCGGTCGGCCCGTATACAGCCATTCTGGGATCTGAAATGCACATCGATCTGTTCGGTCTCATCCACAATTTTCAACACCAGCCGGTCATTACCCGGGTGCGCACTGATGAGTTCCCGCATACCCTTCAGAAAATTATCGTTCAGGTCGCTGAGGGAGATACTCAGTGTGATCTTCATCGGCTTCTTTTCCCGCATTTCGCTCAGCAATTGTATATCGGTAACCCAGAATCGTTTCCGTTCAGGATCATTCCTGTCGGTCTGGTAATTTCCCTTCACATATAATACATTGCCGGTTTGATCTACATAATTTCTGAACTTGATATAATTATTTTTAAACAGGCCCAATTCAACCGGACCGGAAAAATCCTCCAGCGAAAAAATAGTATACTTGTCTCCCGACTTTCCCATTTTTGTTTCGGTGGAGGCAACATATCCCACAATTGTAATTTCACCCCGGTCGGTGAAATTATCCAGGTCGGCGATGGTACACGTTTTAAATGCATCCACTTCAATGCGATAATCATCGAGCGGATGTCCGCTCAGATAAATACCAATGACCTCAAATTCTTTTTTTAGTTTTTCAACCGTGTTCCATTCCGGCACTTCCGGAATTTTAGGTTCTGCAATATCGAAATCAGCGCTTTCCCCGAATAATGTATTTTGCGAGGTCATCACATTTCCCGTGAAATTATTTCCGTATTTGATGGCTGTCTCCAGCACATTGGCAGAATCATTTTTTCCCGTTGCAAAATATTGCGAACGATGCATCCCGAAGGAATCCATTGCGCCGGCCAGCACCAGTGATTCCAGTGTTTTTTTATTTACGCTCCGCAAATTCACTCTGCGGGTCAGATCAAAAATACTGATATAATTACCGTTGGTTTTTCTTTCTTTGATGAGCTCAATAACTGCCATTTCTCCAACACCTTTTATCGCCGTGAGCCCGAACCGAATTTCACCTTTATCATTTACGGCAAATGTTGTTTCACTTTCATTTACATCAGGCGGTAAAACAGAAATGCCCATCCTCCTGCATTCATCCATAAAGAAACTTACCTTGTCGATATTTCCCTGATTATGCGTGAGCACCGCGCTCATATATTCAGCAGGATAATGTGCTTTTAAGTATGCAGTCTGATACGCTACATACGCATAACAGGTTGAATGCGATTTGTTGAATGCATATTGTGCAAATGCTTCCCAGTCGCCCCATATTTTGTCGCAGATCTTAGCGGAAAATTTATTCTTCTCGCAGCCCTGCATAAACTTCGACTTCATTTTGTCGAGCACATCCTTCTGCTTCTTACCCATTGCCTTCCGCAGAATATCGGCTTCCCCCTTTGTAAATCCCGCGAGTTTCTGGCTCAACAGCATCACCTGCTCCTGATAAACAGTAACGCCGTATGTTTCAGCGAGATACTCTTCCATTTCAGGAAGATCGAAAATGATATTTTCCCTGCCGTGTTTCCTTTTGATATACGTGGGAATATATTCAAGCGGACCCGGACGATACAATGCGTTCATTGCAATAAGATCCTCGAATTTATCCGGCTTTAATTCACGGAGATATTTTTGCATCCCCACACTTTCGAACTGAAACGTTCCGTTAGTTTCGGCCTTTTGATATAATTCAAATGTGCGTTTATCATCAAGCGGTAAATTATCAATATCAATTACGATCTGATGATTTTCCTTAATTAAATGCAATGCAGTTTTAATAATGGATAATGTCCGCAAGCCGAGAAAGTCCATTTTGATAACGCCTGCATTTTCTATCACCTCACCTTCATACTGTGTCACATATAAAGAGGAATCCTTTGCAGTTGCAATAGGAATAAGTTCCGTCAGGTCCCTGGGCGCTATAATAAGTCCGGCTGCATGCACACCGGTATTGCGAACGGATCCTTCCAATACGAGTGCTTCCCGTAATATTTTACTACGTACGTCA
>CAYTFT010000060.1:0-9455 GCA_964437155.1 uncultured Chitinophagales bacterium
CTGCACCGAGTGACTGGTATTATTTCACTACACTCGGCCGTATCGGCGAAAATGAGGATGCTTCTGTATCTCTCTATCCGAATCCGAACAACGGACAATTCACCTTAGAGTTGAACAGCCTCGAATCAGCTTCATTTGAATTGGGTGTTTATGATGCAGTTGGCCATCTCGTGTATTCAAAAACGATCAATGCCGACAGCAATTCTTATACAGAAAATATCAATCTGAATGTACCTGCAGGTATTTATCAGGTTCGTATCAGCAATGAAACGAATCAGATGAATTATCCGGTTGTGATTCAGAAATAATAGATTATTGAATGCTATACAATGGCCGCTTATTTGGGCGGCCATTTTTTTTGTTTGACACAAGGGTTGCATGGAGATCAGTGATTTTTTAATGTAAAATTTTCTGATCCGGGTTAATTTTTCAGGGTTTTTTTTACCAATCCATGAGATTATTACCTAAATTGCGCATGTATTGCGCGGATTCCGCCGGCGGTTTTCAGTCGGTACTCTGTTCAAACAGATATACAGGCTGTAAATTGTACAGAAGCGGAATTGCAATACGGCCAAAATGATTATTGAAATCACAAGAAGAAAAAAACGGAACACATCTGATCCTGCATCTGATAATATGTTCAAATCAACTGTCCTTATTTCATAAACTTAAAAAATCAATTAAAATGAAAACTACTGTTACACAAAAAAGAAAGCCATCGCATATTGCGACTGCGCTTATCGCCGGAACCCTATTAGGGTTATCCTCCGGCAACCTCAATGCCCAATTGTACTCGTATGATTTTAATGCCGGTGCTATGGGATGGACCACCGAAATTGCAGGAAATACCTGCCTGGGACTTTCTACCGCTTCAAGCCATTGGGCGCTTGACCCATGGGGAATGGGTGGAACGCAGAGCTATGGTAACCCAAGCATAGGAAACCTCGGCGCTGAAAATTCCTATATCATTTCACCTACACTTACACTCCCTGCATCTATCAGCATTTCATTTGATTCGTATTCAAATAATGAAAGCGGATATCCATGCAGCTACGATGTTGAATTTGTTGAATATTCAACCGATGGTGGTGCAACATGGAATTCTTTCTTCGCAACCTACCAGACTAATTTACATGATTATGGCATGGCTACATGGCATAATCTTACGTTCACTGCTACCATCACACCGACAGATAACGGAAGAATTCGTTTCCGTTATGATACCGGCGACGGATGCTGCGGTCCTGCAGGAACTACCGGCTGGTATGTAGATAATATCAATATTGCTGAAGGCGGCGGTGGCGGCGGTGGCACAGGAACCGCATGGTATGTGTATTCAAACACTACCGGTGGCGAACCATGGTTTACTACCACCAATACTACTGCAATGAACACAGCATTCGGTCCTGAAGGAACAGGCTGGACAAGAGGTTATTTTGAAACACTCGATGTTGCCGCTGTATTTTCTCCGGATGTATGTTTCGTATTCCTTGAAGGCGGTGATTCACATGCAATTGAATTGGAAAACTTCCTCATAGCAAATATGTCAACCATCGAAAACTGGGTTGAAATGGGGGGACATTTATTCTTAAATGCTGCACCGAACGAAGGTGATGGAATGAGCTACGGCTTTGGTGGTGTTACACTTACCTATCCGTATTATACAAGCAATGCGCAGGCTGTAGATGCTGCACATCCAATTTTCAACGGACCAAATCTTCCTGTTGGAACATTATGGACCGGAACATCCTTCGGACATGCTACCGTAAGTGGTGGTGATGTTACCGGTTTGATCCAGGATCAGTTTGCACCCGGCACATGGGTGGCTGCAGAAAAAACATGGGGTTCAGGTGATGTTATTTTCGGTGGTATGACCACGAATAACTTCCATAGCCCGCTTACGGAAGCAGCTAATCTCCGCGCAAATATTCTCGCTTACCTTTCTTGTGATGCACCGGCTGTTTGTCCTGTACCGACAGGATTATATGCTGATGGTATCACAACAAATGATGCTGTTCTGCATTGGGATTCGGTTGCAGGTGCCGATCAATATCGTGTTACATTACAAAATACAGTAACCGGACTTGTTAAGAAAAAAGGATATACAACCAACTACGTTGAAATTATCGATCACCTTGATCCGTTAACCACCTATGCATTCAGAGTAAAAACTGTCTGCTATGATGACCTCGGTGAAATATCTGCACCATCTGACTGGTATTATTTCACCACACTTGGAAGGATCGGTGAAGCAGATGCATCTGTTACTTTGTTCCCGAATCCGAATAACGGACAATTCACGTTAGAACTGAATAATCTCGAAGCATCCGATTTTACGATCCATGTTTTTGATGCAGTGGGTCACATGGTTTATTCGAAAGTGATCAATGTTAGCAGCAACAATTATTCTGAACAAATATCGCTGGATGTTCCGGCCGGTATTTATCAGGTAAATGTGAGCAATGAAAAACATCAGATGAATTATCCGATTGTAATTCAGCATTAATTATACATACATTATAAAAATGGCTGCTCCTTACGGGGCGGCCATTTTTTATTTATGGAACCTGTAAATATTTATGCAACTGGAGAGAAATTTCCCATGCCGGATTTTCTTTTACAAATGCAATGATAAGCGGCGTCATTTCTTCCTTTTTACTCCATTCAGGCTGAAGAAATAATTTGCAATCCGCAGAAACATTTTTTCTGTTTTCTTCCGCCCATGCAAGATCGCTTTTATTGAATACGACAACTTTTAATTCATGTGCTTTTGCAGCAACAGAAGGAAGCGGCTGTTTAAATTTTTTCGGAGAGAAACATATCCAGTCCCAGCTACCTGTAAGCGCATAAGCGCCGGATGTTTCTAGATGTGTTTTGTAATTTGCTTCCTGCAGCCGTGAGGTAAGTTGACGAAGATCGTATAGCAGCGGTTCGCCTCCGGTAATTATAACTATGGATACCGGATACTTTTTTATTTCTTCCAGAATTTCATCTGTTGACCGCAAAGTATGTTTTCCGGCATCCCAGCTTTCTTTTACATCACACCATACGCAACCCACATCACAACCCCCTAAACGGATAAAATACGCAGCCCGCCCCTGATGAAATCCTTCACCCTGGATAGAATAAAATTGTTCCATTACCGGAAGGCGTTCCTGCATATTAAGCATTTTAATCTTTCAGTTTTTACCGGCTGCAGCCTGCATGGTATTCAATAACAACGAAGCAACCGTCATTAATCCGACACCGCCGGGCACGGGTGAAATAGCAGAACATTTAGGAGCGACTTCATCAAATTTCACATCGCCTTTCACACTATATCCTTTCGGATTATCTGCTTTCACTCTGGTAATGCCGACATCAATTACCACTGCACCTTCCTTCACCATATCGGCAGTAATAAATTCAGGCCTGCCTAATGCGGCAATTATTATATCGGCCTCCCGGCAGATCGCACCAATGTTTTTTGTGCGGCTATGACAGAGCGTTACCGTGCAATTTCCCGGTGTGGCATTTCTGGATAATAAAATACTCATGGGTGTTCCTACAATATTACTTCTGCCCACTACAACACAATTTTTCCCTGCGGTTTCAATATTATACCTCGATAGCATCGTCATGATGCCGGCCGGGGTTGCAGAAATAAATGCAGGTAACCCGAGTTGCATCCGTCCGAGATTAACAGGATGAAATCCGTCGACATCTTTTGACGGATCGATGGCCTCAATAATTTTTGTTTCGCTGATATGCTTTGGTAACGGAAGCTGTATGATAAATCCGTCAATACCGGCATCGGTATTCAGATTATGTATCACCTCGAGTAACGCCGGTTCAGAAATGGCAGCATCCAGATGTATAAAAGTGGATTCCATCCCCACCGATGCACATAATTTAATTTTACTGTTTACATACGATAAGCTGGCACCATCGTTACCCACCAGCACGGCTGCAAGATGCGGAATTTTTTTCCCCGCGGCTTTTCGAATTGCAATTGCATCCTTTATTTCAGATTGAATTTCCTGCGATAATTTTTTGCCGTCGAGTAGAAGAGTCATGCGTAAAGTATATCGTAAGCGGAGTTAATTTTTCCGAAATCTGCAAGTGTAAATATCAATCCTCATTTAATTTTAATACGGCGAGAAAAGCTTCCTGCGGAACTTCCACCGTTCCGATCTGCCGCATCCGTTTTTTACCTTTTTTCTGTTTCTCCAGCAGTTTTCTTTTCCGGGATATATCACCGCCATAACATTTTGCTGTTACATCCTTCCGCATTGCGCTGATCGTTTCACGCGCAATGATCTTGGCGCCGATAGCCGCCTGAATAGCAATGACAAATTGCTGCTTGGGTAAAAGATCTTTCAATTTGCCGCAGAGCTTACTTCCGAACTCATACGCTTTATCGCGATGGATAAGCGCAGAGAATGCATCCACATTTTCACCATTGAGTTTAATATCCAGTTTAACAAGATCACCACTGCGATAATCAATAAGTTCGTAATCAAAACTGGCGTAGCCGCGTGAAATGGATTTCAGCTTATCATAAAAATCAAATACAATTTCCGCCAGCGGCATTTCCCATATAAGTTCAACGCGGCTGGTGGATAAATAGATCTGATTAATTAATGTTCCCCGTTTATCCATGCACAATTTCATGATCGCACCGATATAATCGGGTTGCGTAATTACCTGTGCCCTGATATAGGGTTCATCAATATGATCTATAAATCCAGGATCCGGCAAATCGGTGGGATTATGTACTACAATCTTTTTTCCGCCGTTGGTATAACAATCGAAAGAAACGTTTGGGACAGTTATGATAACATTCTGATCGAATTCTCTTTCCAGTCTTTCCTGAATGATCTCGAGATGTAATAATCCGAGAAATCCGCAGCGGAATCCGAATCCGAGGGCGACCGAACTTTCAGGTTCAAACACGAGCGACGCATCATTTAACTGGAGCTTCTCGATCGCATCCCGCAGATCCTCATAATCATCATTATCAATCGGATAAACGCCCGCAAAAACCATGGGTTTTACATCCTTGAAACCCTCTACGATATTACTGCATGGACGGTCTCGGTGCGTAATGGTATCACCCACTTTAATTTCCTTCGCTTCTTTGATGCCGGTGATAATATATCCCACATCTCCCGCCTTCACGGCAGCACGTGGCTCATATTGCAGACGTAAAATCCCTACTTCATTTGCCTCGTAATCATTTTCGGTATTTACAAATTTTACGCGGTCTCCCTTTTTTAATGTGCCCTGAAAAATGCGGTAATAGGCAACCACTCCCCGATACGAATTAAATACAGAATCAAAGATCAGCGCCTGCAGCGGAGCATCCTCACTGCCTTTCGGATGCGGAATTCTGTCAATGATGGCATCGAATATTTTATCGATACCAACACCGGTTTTTCCGCTCGCTTCGAGAATAGTATCCCGCTTACATCCGATTAAATCCATGATCTGATCGGCAACTTCTTCCACCATCGCACCATCCATATCAATTTTGTTAATGATCGGGATGATCTCGAGATTATGTTCAATTGCAAGATATAAATTCGAAATTGTCTGTGCCTGAATTCCCTGTGTTGCATCCACCAGCAAAAGCGCTCCTTCACATGCTGCAATACTCCGGGAAACCTCGTAACTAAAATCCACATGGCCGGGCGTATCAATCAGGTTGAGCACATATTGTTTGCCCCTGTGTGTGAAATCCATCTGGATCGCATGGCTCTTGATGGTAATGCCACGTTCCCTTTCAATGTCCATGTCGTCGAGCACCTGCGCCTGTGCCTCCCGCTCTGAAACTGTCTTGGTGACCTCCAAAAGGCGGTCCGCAAGCGTGCTTTTTCCGTGGTCAATATGCGCGATGATGCAAAAATTTCTGATATTCTCCATGCTGCTTCCTTTCCTTAAAATCCCTGCAAAATTACCAAAACAGAGCCGTATTGATGCAATAGATACAGAAGTCGGCAGGAATGGAACCCTGTTTTGATCTTTCTCTATCCGTTTCGCCGGATGTTTATGCAAAATAGCCATCGTGTTTTTACAGCGTATCCTCATGTGCATAATTGTAAAAGGCATGTAAATGCCTGATGCTGTTTCATGTACTTCTTATATTTGCACCCGTATCATTTGTTCAACCGGTAAAACGCAAAATATGACACATAATTATCAGGCAGCATCGGCTGTAAAAAGGATCATCGGTTTTTTAATTGACCGTATCCTGATGGGCGTTCTTGTATGCGCATTTTTATTCGTAAGAATGGGAAAAGCTCCTGAGGACAGCTTTGTTGACGAAGGCACACCCAGCCTTGCCGATAAATATCAGTTTGTTGCAACGGCTGAGGCAGTTGCCTTTGATCCGCAACGTATGATCTACCTGAAGAGTTTTGTGCGCAATTACCCGATGGAAGCAGGCCTTTGTTTTGTGCTTTTGCCCTTCGTGTATTTTGTACTTTTTGAGGGCCTTTGGGGCGGGACTTTCGGGAAATTATTACTGGGAATCCGTGTGAAACGAAAAGACGGCGGCGCCATCAGTTTTGTAAATGCAATTATCCGGCATGTGGGCAGAATAATATGCTCGGTCACTTTCGGACTCGGTTACCTGCTCGCATTTTTCGACGGAAAAAAACAGGCATTGCACGACAAGATCGCAAATACACTCGTTTTAAATAAAGGAACGGGGATCTGATGTAAACTGCAGAAATAATATTATACATCCGGCTTTTTTCAGGCCGGATTTTTTTTACCATTTTAATCGCACCTGGAATTTCACGTCGCTCCGCGTATTTCCGGGAAATGCATTATCTCCGGTGCCAACTTCATCAGTTTCACTATACCAGGTATTTGAAGCCCGCACCCATATATCGATCCACCCGAGGGGTGACCATGTAAATAAAAGATAAGCACGCGTGCCATGACCACTGAGGGCGACAACGGAATAAGCATACAGCACTTCCGATTCATAAGCATAAATACGTGTATTGTATGTATCGGTATTAAAAACGGCAAAGCGCGTTGCAAATCCGTAAGATTTACTGAGCGGATGATAATTCAGGTCCTGAAATAATAAATATCCTTTTTCAGGGAAACCGAGATGCTCGTCATACATCGAAACTTCCACCCGCGATTTCAATGTTACAGATTTATTCAGATCATAATCAGCATGCCAGCGGATACTGGATTTTTCCATTTCCGTGATATAATTCATTGGCAAAGGGTCCTCAAAATAATCGGAGGATGCATTGCGGTCGCTGATTTCCCTTTTATAGCGGATATATGTTTCAAATGTTCTTGACGGCTGCCAGGTAAGCTGTGCAAGAAGATCAGTTCCAACAGCCGGCGCATCCGTCCTGTATTCCAGCCACTGGTGTTTATACAGATCAATATAGCTGCTTATTTTCCAGCCCCGGCCCGGTTTAATTTCCGTTCCGAAATACATACCCTGTTCATTTTGTGGTATTGCTGCATCTGAAAATGTTTCAGCATACAAAGTTTGGTATTTGGGAGAAAAATAGCGATGCAAAAGAGCGATATCCACTTTTGGATCTACCGGCATGATTAATCCGTTAAGTGTTGCGGCATGTAAATTTCCATCCACTGCCGTTTCCCCGAAAAATAAAAGATTGCGCCATAAATAATTATAATGAATACTGGAATTAAATAATTTATCTCCCGTGAAATCATATATTTCATACACATCCACAGGTTTCACCAGCGGCACCGATAATTGTGTGTAAATTGCAGATATGCCCAGATTAAATTGTTTGTTGTAATAAGCAATGTCAAATCCGGCGAGCGTTTCCCGAATGGCATCTTTATCTTCCAGCTCATTTTCTGTGCGATGCTGGCCACCGCCTGTATCTCCGATACTCGATACCTGCAATACTTCCGCATCCACAGAGTCAACTAAAGAAATATTTGCGTCAATTGCCTTGCTGGAAGCAAATGCTGTCACATAAATATTATTAAATGCAGTTGTTACTCCGGCACCCCGCATAAATCTGTTTTCATTTGTGGAAGTATACGAATCCAGCACCGGCCCGGCTCTTCTTATCGCGATCGGGTATACACTTTTACCGAATCCGAAACCGCTCCACATGGTAAGTCCCTGGCCGATGCGTAATTCATAATCGCCCAATGCGAGCGCCTTCATGGTTCCCGTTCCCTTTTTGAAAAAGTGAGCGGAATAATAATCGAAACCATATGGTTGGGACGGACCGAATATCGCTTCTCCGGCATCTTTTTCCATCGTGATTCCATAACTCAATTTGTTCTGATAATTATATCTGAACCGGGAATAAATACGCAGGTTATTTCCGTAATAAGCAGTTTCACCACTTGTGTCTGCAATAAATCCGTCCTGTAATTCAAGATACCTGCTCACTCTGAAATAATACTGATAATCTCCTTTTGTCAGTTGCTGTAAAACCGGAACTGTATTTTTATTTTTTTCAGTGACTGTAATATAGGGTTGCAGATGTTGTATATCGTCATCGGAAAAGGAAGGGATCGTTTGTAATTCATATAAGGAAAGAAGAGGTCCGAACAATTCGATATGCCGCTTCAGATCACGGATCTGCAACTCTGTGAATAAAGTTGTATTGCGTAATTCCGTCGCACCTGCTTTATTGATATTGATCGGGTTCTGTAAAAGATAACTAAGATTTTCCTGATAAGTATCCAGTGATATATCCGTATTATCCGCCTTTTCAGCTGCATCTTCCAGAATATCATCCTCCAATAATTTGCCTTCTGCATTATTTTCCTGTGCATACAGCAAGGCAGGAAAAAAAAGAATAAACAGAATGAAAAGCGACCGGGATCTGAAAATCAGCTTTTGATGGGTAATCCGGGGTTTATATGCGCGCATCATTTCTGTTACTGTAATTAAAACTGATACTGAAGGCCTATGCCCGGTGTTGCACCCAGTTGCTGATGGAATTGTGCACTCAGGCCCAGATCGAGTGATTTAAGGCGGACCGCTATCCCGCAGGTAAACATAGAAGGGTTGGAAATATAACCGCCTCTCAGAAATAACTGCTCAACAATATGATATTCGGCGCCGAATTTTAATCGGAGATCATCGTTTATATTTTGTTCGGCTTCCCCGCATAAGAGAATTTTTTCTGATGGCTGATAGGAGAGTCCGAGATTAATTATTGCCGGTAATTCTTCGGCATAATCCAGCCCGTTTTTCGCGCGGATCGGATTGAATATTTTCGCTCCGACAGCCAGTGATTTTGCAGGTTTATATAAAACCCCCAGATCGAATGTAAAAGCATTTCCGGATCCTGTTTCGGATGTTGTTGTGCCGACATAATCGAGTTGTAATCCGAGCGAAACATTTTGAGCAAGCTTTCTTCCGTACCCGATGCCGATCTTTGACTGATTATAGGTATTATCTCCGTTGTAATTCATGGAAATTCCAAACGCGCCCGATTTTT
>CAYTFT010000061.1:0-9455 GCA_964437155.1 uncultured Chitinophagales bacterium
TTTGCTTCTGTTATTTGATCGGGGCGTAGCTCAGCCCGGTTAGAGCGCTACGTTCGGGACGTAGAGGCCGGAGGTTCGAATCCTCTCGCCCCGACACAACCGCCGTAACAGGCGGTTTTTTATTTGTACCCGGGCAGGGGAACCGGAGGGTTAACCGATTACGAAGTTCCACTAAAGATTCGGTGGGAAAATTCCGGTAACAGCAGATAAAAGCCCCGCTGAAGCAGGAAATTCCATCAATTATTTTCGGCCTTACAACCCTTTCTTTCAGCCAATCATCAATAAAACCGATGCCGTTTCGTAACTTTGCGGCTCGATTTGGAAACCAGGTAAGGATGAAGTCAGTGCAGGAACATATCCACCCCATTTTTGACAGATTGTTACAGCGAACCGATAAGGAGGAATTGCTGCAGCAAAGGTCTAAAGTGATCTGGCTGACCGGTTTATCGGGGTCCGGAAAAAGCACCATCGCCCAGCATATTGAAAAGATCCTGCATCAAAAGGGATATCTCACCATGTTACTGGATGGAGATAATATCCGGACAGGTATTAATAATAATCTGACATTTTCGGACGCCGACAGGGTTGAAAATATCCGCAGAATCGCAGAGGTCAGTAAATTATTCCTGCATTGCGGCATCATTACACTCAACAGTTTTGTGAGCCCTACAAACGAGATCAGAAAAATGGCAAAAGAGATCATCGGCGAAGATGATTTTCTGGAGATATATGTAAATGCGCCGCTTGAAGTATGCGAAGCAAGAGATGTGAAGGGATTATATAAAAAAGCGCGTGCGGGACAAATTCCTGATTTTACCGGAATTACATCGCCGTTTGAAGCACCTGCACATCCGGCGCTGGAAATCAGAACCGATCAGATGGAAATTGAGGCCAGTGTAAATATGTTACTGGAATTCATTCTGCCCGTGATTGGAAAAAAATAAAACAGGAAGATATCACCCACTAAAAAAGTAAATCAAAAATCAATCAATCAATTATATCAAACATGAGTTATAGTTTGACACATTTAAAGGAATTAGAAGCTGAAAGCATTTTTGTAATGCGTGAAGTTGCTGCACAGTTTCAAAATCCGGCATTATTATTCAGCGGTGGAAAGGATTCCATCCTCATGGTATATCTTGCCAGAAAAGCTTTTTTCCCTGCGAAATTTCCGTTCCCGCTGGTGCATATTGACACAGGTCATAATTTCCCTGAAACAATGGAATACCGCGACTGGCTTGTAAATGAAATGGGTGCGCGGCTGATAGTCGGATCTGTTGAAGATTCAATTTCTAAAGGCACTGCGATCGAAGAGCAGGGACTCAATGCAAGCCGTAATGCATTACAAACGGTTACATTACTCGAGACAGTGGAAGCAAATAAATTTGATGCTGCCATGGGCGGTGCGCGCAGGGATGAAGAAAAAGCGAGAGCGAAAGAAAGATTTTTTTCACACCGCGATGAATTCGGACAATGGGACCCGAAAAATCAGCGCCCCGAATTATGGAATCTCTTCAACGGAAGAAAACATATCGGTGAACATTTCAGGGTTTTCCCGATCAGTAACTGGACCGAAATGGATGTATGGCAATATATTTATCAGGAAAATATTCCGCTGCCAAAATTATATTTCGCACATGACCGCGAAGTGATCGAGCGCGACGGAACATTTATTTCCACCCATCCGGAATGGGTGAAATTGCGTCCGAATGAAAAGGTAATTACAAAGCATATTCGTTTTCGTACCTGTGGTGACCTGCCTATTACCGGCGCTATTGAAAGCGATGCCGACACGGTTGAAAAGATCATTTATGAAGTGGCTACTACCCGTGTAACAGAACGTGGTAACCGCGCCGATGACAAGCGCAGCGAAACGAGCATGGAAGACCGCAAGAAACAGGGATATTTTTAATGTGTTGCAGGATCTTGAGTTTAAATCAAATTGAAGAAAATCATTTTTAAAAAATAATTAATGGACCATTTAGTGCACGACGGACAATTCGATCACCATGGATATCTCAACATGGAATTACTGCGATTCACTACTGCCGGAAGTGTGGATGACGGAAAATCTACCCTGATCGGCAGATTATTATATGATTCAAAATCTATTTTTCAGGATCAGCTGGAGGCTATCGAAAAAAGCAGTAAACAACGCGGCGAGGATTATGTAAATCTCGCATTACTCACCGATGGTTTACGCAGTGAACGCGAACAGGGTATTACTATTGATGTTGCCTATCGCTATTTCTCCACTCCGAAAAGAAAATTCATTATTGCCGATACACCGGGACATATTCAGTATACACGAAATATGGTGACCGGTGCTTCCACAGCCAACCTCGCGATCATTTTAGTTGATGCACGGCATGGTGTTGTGGAACAAACCTACCGGCATTCCTTTATTGCTTCTTTATTGCAGATCCCGCATATTGTGATCTGTATAAATAAAATGGACCTTGTTGACTGGAGTAAAGAAAAATATGATGAGGTTGTGGATCAGTTCCGTCATTTTGCGAGTAAACTCGATGTGCAGGATGTTCGCTTTATTCCGATCTCGGCTTTGCTTGGCGATAATGTCGTCGACCGCAGTAAAAATATGACCTGGTATGAAGGGCCTACACTTATGTATACTCTCGAAACCGTGCATATCGGTTCAGATCATAATCTGATCGACTGCCGTTTTCCTGTGCAACATGTGATCCGCCCAATGAGCAACGAATACCATGATTTCCGCGGATATGCAGGACGTATTGCCGGCGGCGTTTTAAAACCCGGCGATGAAGTGATGCATTTGCCAAGCGGTATCACCTCCAGGATCGCAGCGATCAAAACAATTGATGGCGATCTGCAGGAAGCATTCCCGCCGCAAAGCGTTACATTATTACTGGAAGATGATGTTGATATTTCCAGAGGGGATATGCTCGTGCGTGAAAATAATGTTCCGAAATCAGGACAGGATATTGATGTGATGGTTTGCTGGATGGATGATAAAAAACCATTGCAGCTGAATGGAAAATATTCCATTAAACATACTACACGCGATGCAAGATGTGTGGTCAAGGAAATACTCTATAAAGTTGATGTGAATACGCTGCACAGAATACAGGATATTACAAGTCTTTCATTAAATGAGATCGGTCGTGTAAAACTGCGCACAACAGTTCCGTTGTTTTATGATGAGTACCGTCGTAACAGAAATACAGGTTCGCTTATCATTATCGACGAAGGTTCCAACACAACTGTTGGCGCTGCCATGATCATCGAATAATAAAATTATAATGCAGCTGTGCGCTGAATAAAATAAAAAAGCCGGAAATTATTTCCGGCTTTTTTATTTGCTATGATCCCGCGGATCATTCTATAATGAATTTTCCAACCTGCTCAGTTTTATCAGAGAGCACTCTCACATAATATGTTCCGGCTGGTAATGTATGCACCTGTACATCAATTGTATTTTTCACTGCCGAAATAGTGCAGTTCATTTTTTGACCCACTGCATTAAATATTTCCAGCGTATAGTCATTTATATTTTCCGGCAATGCAATCAGTATATGATCGATTGCGGGATTCGGATATATATTGAGCAGATTTATAGGGTTATCGAAAATTCCGACATTCACTGCGATCACATCACAATAAGTATCTTCTCCTATTCCATTCGATGCCGTAAGACAAACTGTGTAATCACCTTCTGTTGCATAGCTATGTGCGGGATTTTGCAATCCGGAAATGGCTCCGTCACCAAAATCCCATGCCCAGTCGGTCGGACTGTTTGTTGAAAGATCGGTAAATGTCACAGTAAGTGTTCCGTTTAAATTCGCGCTGAAATTCGCTGTCGGAGCAGCGGCACCGTTCGTGATATTAATTGTTTTACATTCTTCATCTGCACCTCCGGGTCCTGCTACATTCAGACAAACCGTATAAGAGCCATTTGAAATGTACATATGAGAAGGATTTTCCAGTGTACTCACAGCGCCATCACCAAAATCCCAAACCCAGGAAGTAGGGCTTCCGGTTGAAAGGTCGGTAAAGGCAACAACCGGATCGCCGGCATAATCAAATAATGCAACGGGTGCCGCATATCCTTCGATCACCACCATCTCACAATGTGTGTTCGATCCAGCAAGATTTGTCGCAGTAAGACAAACATTATAGGTTCCGTTGGTAGTATACGTATGCACCGGATTTTGCAATGTGGAAGTTCCGCCATCACCAAAGGTCCATGCCCATGATGTCGGAGAATTTGTCGAAAGATCTGTAAATGTTACCACCGGATCGCCTGTATACGAGAATGCTGCTGTCGGTGATAAATATGAATCAATAACTATATCCTGGCAGGTTGTATTGGAGCCAAGCGCATTTGTTGCAGTAAGACATACATTATAGGTTCCATTGGTTGTATACGTGTGCACCGGATTTTGCAATGTAGAAGTTCCGCCATCGCCAAATGTCCATGCCCATGAAGTAGGACTTCCCAGAGAAAGATCAGTGAAAGTAACTGTAGGGTCGCCGGAATATGTAAAGTAAGCGGTTGGTGCCAGATAGGAATCAATCGTAACAGATTCACAATGCGTATCAGAGCCGGCAACATTGGAAACCGTGAGGCAGGCATTAAAAACACCATTTGTCATATAAGTATGCGTCGGGTCCGATAAAGTGGAAGTTCCGCCATCGCCGAAAGTCCACGACCAGCTTGTCGGGTCACCGGTAGAAAGATCAATAAAAGCAACTGTAGGATCACCGATAAACGTAAAATCTGCAACGGGTTCATTCGATGCAACAATCGTTTGACAAACGGTAGCCGATCCATAAACATTATAACCGGTAAGACAGGCAGCATAAGATCCTGGTGCATAAGTATGTGTTGGATTTGTAAGGGTTGATGTGCCGCCATCTCCAAAAGTCCAGTAATAAGACTCGGCATCTACTGAAAGATTTGTGAACGTGGCGTTGAATACTCCGCCGAAAGGCACAAGGGTATAGGTAAAAGCGACTGTAGGATCATAAGGCTGAAAACGTGTACTGTCCCATGCTGCATAGCGGATATTGTTATTTACGATAACATCGGCCGGGCTGTCCTGAGAAGTTCCGGGTTCAAGATCCTGCTGCCATTCGACGTGCACTTTTCCATCCACCACTTTTGCATAGGCTGTAGGGAATGCATTTTCCTGGCCCGCGTGTGCGGTGTACGTGAGGTTGATGGGTGATGTCCATGTTACCCCGCCATTATCCGAATAAATCCCGAACAGATCATATCGTGTCTGGTTGCTGGCGCTGATGGCAAATTCTATCGGCATCATATAAACAAGATAGATCCTGTTAATGGAAGCATCATAGGCTGCTGTTGGCATACAGGTAAAACTCTCGGCGTAGTAAGCAGTGAAATCGCTTCCAATATCTCCGAAAGGATCATTTGTGCCATCATCATTGTTCCAGTCGATAACTGTATTTATCAATGTTGCAGAAGCCATTCCTGTTTTCCAGTGCCAGATCCCGCCGGTTTCGGGGAGATAATATAATCCGCTCGCATTTGTGGGGTCGAAAACCTTCATACGTCCGCTGAAAACATGTACGGTTCCATCATTCTGGATAAACATTTCATGCATGGCATCGGTCGTTTGAATGGTGTCGATTACGCCGTCGCCATTCCAGTCGGTTGTCATACCGGAAGAAGTATAATTATCAATATGAAAATCAACTAAAGTAGCTGTCAGCTCCCATGTACCGGGTGCGCCCTTTGAGCCGGAGTGCATGAGTATGAGGTCAGAGGAAGTTCCGCCATATAACACATACACATCGTTTCCTTTTGCGACTATCTGGTATGCATCAGGATATACGAGATCAATACCATAAGCTTCCTCTGTAAAAGGTAAAGCATATTCAAGAACTGCCCATGTGGCACCGCCGTCATCAGACCTTGAAAAAAGTAAAGATTCGTAAGTCAGTTTCTTGGTATTGATGACGTAAATATCGTCTGTTCCCTGAGGGCAGAATGCCATCGGATTGTATCCGTTGATCACATTGGAACCGGCGGTCTGGGTCCAGTCTGTTGCACCGGCAGCCGTATTTGCATATACCCTGATTTTTGAAACATCATCCGACACGATCATTTCATGGCTCATGACAGAAAGCAACTCGCCAAAATAGGTTTTTTGTGTTTCAATGCGGGTATCAGGAAATGCACCCCAGGCAGCACCATTATAGTGGTTGTAGAACATACCTCTGTCATTAAAGGCTGCTGCATATCCGTCGGAGCCCACCCATGCGGCAGAAACAGTTCCGTCGCCATAGGCGATCACACGGTTATGATTCGCATAATAACTCTGGAAGTCAAATGTGGAGTTTCCTATAATTGTGGTCTGGGAATAGGCGTTGGTCATACACAGTAATCCAATACTGTATGCAAGGAGTTTATACATAAATCAGGCGTAGGCTGTTTGTTGGATGTTAATATTAGTTTGTTTTGCAAACACAGGCAAGGACATAGGATTTACCCCTCTGTTTATCAATGTCACATTTTAGATTTTACTGCCGGAACAGGTGAAAAAAAAGAGGCAAACCATGTCGGTTTGCCGCTTGTAAAATATTTTACCGGCCGATCAGAGTTTGATCAGTTTTCCGGCATATTCTGCATCAGAAGTTGTCAGTCGGATTATATATGTTCCTGCAGGCAGGTAACCAACATTGAAAAGTAAACTTCCGTTTTGTGATAATGAAATCATGTCATTACGCATTACATTTTTCCCGGTAAGATCGGTTACACTTATAGCTGCATCGGAAAGGTCATGACTGATATTTAAAATACCTGTCTGGTCGGTCGCAGGATTCGGCGACAAACTCAGTTCGTAATTTTTAATATCTGCGATACCAACCTGTGATACGAGTATCGTTTTGCAGGTATTATCATTTCCGTAGTCGTTGAGTGCCGTAAGACATACATTATATTCTCCTGTCACGGCATAAGCGTGTGTAGGATTTTGCAATCCTGAAATAGCGCCGTCTCCAAATTCCCAGAACCAGTCATTCGGTGTATTGGTGGAAATATCGGTAAACATAATTGTAAGTCCTGATGAAGTGTAAGAGAAATCTGCAACCGGAGAGAAGCCGTTATTTTCAATGAGCACGTCCGCACAATAAGAATCGGAGCCGCCGGGGCCGGTTACGGAAAGACAAACATTGAATACGCCGTTTGTTACGAAAGTATGGATTGGATTTGCGACAAGGCTGATGGTTCCGTCATCAAAATTCCACAACCAGCTGGTTGGTGAATTGGTAGAAAGATCGGTGAAATTCACAACAGGATCGCCGGTATAGGTAAACAAAGCATCGGGTGCGGGATGTCCTGATATTATTATCGTCTGGCATTCACTGTCTGATCCCATGATATTTCCGGCAGTGAGGCAAACCGAATAGGTGCCGTTTGCTGCGTAAGTATGCACAGGATTTTGTAAGGCTGAAGTGCCGCCATCACCAAAATCCCAGCTCCAGGTATCCGGAACATTCAATGAAAGATCTGTAAAGTTGACGGTTGGATCACCTGTATGTGAAAATGAAGCGACAGGCACATAAATATAAGAATCAATGATCACGGTCTCGCAGGAAGTATTCGATCCCACGCCATTTGTCGCAGTAAGGCAAACATTATAGGAACCATTTACTGCGTAGGTGTGCACAGGATTTTGAAGGGAGGAAGTTCCGCCATCACCAAAATCCCAGCTCCAGGAAGTCGGACTGTTGAGTGAAAGATCGGTGAATGTAACAACAGGATCACCGGTGAAAGTGAAATTGGATAACGGAGACAAATAAGAGTCGATTGTAACATCGAGACAAACTGTATTTGAACCGGTTGCGTTGGTTGCAGTGAGGCAAACATTATAGATGCCGTTCGCTGCATAGGTGTGCACAGGATTTTCCAGTGTTGAGGTTGCGCCATCTCCAAAATACCAGAACCATGAAGTTGGGCTGTTGGTCGAAAGATCTGTGAAAGTTACAGTTGGATCACCGGTATGCGCAAAGTTTGCAACCGGAGCGAGATAGGAGTCGATCGTTACATTATAGCATTGGATGTCGGATCCGGCGGCATTGGTTGCAGTTAAACAAACATTATAGACTCCGTTTGCTGCGTAGGTATGCACTGGATTTGCAAGCGTTGATGTTCCTCCATCCCCGAAATTCCATGCCCATGAGGTCGGACTGTTCGTCGAAAGATCCGTAAAGCTCACTGTCGGGTCGCCGGTGTAAGAGAAATTTGCTCCCGGTGCGAGATAGGAGTCAATCAAAATATTTTGACAGGAGTTGCTTGTCCCGAAATAATTGGTAACGGTAAGGCATGCATTATACAATCCGTTGGTTGTATAATTATGGACTGGATTTGCGAGTGTTGACGTTCCCCCGTCGCCAAATGTCCAGGCCCATGTTGTAGGTGTACCGGTTGAGTTATCATCGAAAATTACAGTGGGTTCTCCGGAATATGTCCAGATTGAAACTGGTGGAACCCCCGGCGAAATATTAACATTATAATCCTCGGTTTCACCATATCCATAGGTTGCGCAGGCAGTAATTCCTGTGGCATTCCAGACATCGCGAACCCGCAATCTCGTAACACCCGTTGCAGCTCCCGCAGGTACTGTAAAGTTGATGGTTGCTGTTCCGAACGCGGGCAAACCGGTTACCTCTCCAAGTTTTTCCGTTGCTTCATTGAAAGAGCCGTCCTGGTTATAATCTATCCAGGCTGCCAATCCGTTATTCGTGATATAGGAACCCGCAGAAATGGTAATTGTATACGGTGCTCCGGCATTCAGCGGGGCAGTAAGTGCAGCATAATATGTATAAAATGGAGATGGTGCTGCACCTGTAGTATTATTAATTGCACCAAGGTGCACGTTGCTTACATAGTCTCCCGCGGTAGTTCCGGTAGTGTAGGTGGGAATACAATAGCATCCTGTAGGTGCATTTTGTGTAATCGTTATCGGCCCTGCATAAGCCATGTCACCGCTGAAAGTACATGCTACTTTGCACCGGTAATTATAGGTCATTGTCTGAGATGTAGAAAATGTTGGCAGTGTGGCACCGGCAATATTTGACCAGCTTACACCATCCGGTGACTTCGACCATTGATAGGTCACACCAATTGCAGGAATGGTAGGAATGGAAAGCGTAAATATATCGTCGACGCAAACGGCAGCCATAGTTGTGGTGATGGGCCCTACGGTTCCGAGGGTGGCACAATTGGGTGCTGCAGTTTTTGTGAAAGTAATTTGCGGGCGATAATCCTGGCCTCCCGGCGTATAGTCGAAGTTCTCATTTCCTCCATAGGTACACGCGCCGGAATACGTGTCGCTCCGGTAAGTATGCGATGCATTGAATGCCAGCGGACCGGTCCATACAACGCCTGCGTTATGGGTATAAGTACCGGCGGGGTTTCCTCCGCAAATCTCCACGATAAGACTACT
>CAYTFT010000062.1:0-9448 GCA_964437155.1 uncultured Chitinophagales bacterium
ATGAGTAAAGTACGACAAGTATTAAAGCTGTATTCCCACCATTTAGGCAAAAAGAAAATTGCCAGCAGGCTGGGCATGTCGAAGAACACTGTCAGGCATTATATCGCTGCTTTTCATGCAATGAAAACAACGATCGAGGATCTATCAGATGCAGAGTTAAATAAACGCTTCCATCCGCCCCAGGAAGCGATTTTAGACGATAAATTAAATCAGCTTTGATGATAATCGGGTGGATAAAAATCAGATACTGCGTTTAGCCGATTGCAGCTTTATTAAACGCGCAGAAAATATCATCATCACCGGCAGCACCGGTATCGGCAAAAGCTTTTTGGCTTCGGCCATAGGTCACCAGGCTTCTTCGCTGGGTTATAAAGTGTTGTATCAGCACAGCACTAAACTCTTTGCACGATTAAAAATATCCAAGGCAGACGGCTCCTATCTCAAAGAACTGAGCAAAATAGAAAAACAACATCTGCTCATCCTCGATGACTTTGGTATCCAGCCACTGGATACACAATCACGCTCGGCACTCTCGGAGATCATTGAAGACCGGCACGGCAAGTCATCAGTAATCATCACATCACAAGTCCCGGTGAATCAGTGGCACGAGATCATCGGCGAACAAACCATCGCAGATGCCATCCTTGATCGCATCGTGCATGATGCTCACCGCATCAATATGAAAGGTGAATCGTTACGCAAAAAAAGGGACCTTCAAAATGAAGAATAAAACCAAATAAATTAACTTAGCTATCGTAAGCTAAAACATACCGGTGATCATTAAAAAACAAGAGTCAAAAGTGGGGAACTTCCCATCAGTTTTGGTGGTGTCAGTTTGCTGCGCAGAAGTGGGGTCTGTTTGTGCGGAATATCCATATATGTGTTCGAACATAAGTTCGAACACATGTTCAATTCATGATTAGGACGGCTATACCAACCAATGAAAAGAGGAAGTTTTTGGAGTCTCTAGAAAATTCCCGACACAGAATCCGTCACATCTTTAACGCAAAAAACCGCTGAAGCTTACTGCCTCAACGGTTCTGTGGTATTAACCTGTGGTGTGGGGCGGGATCGAACCGCCGACACAAGGATTTTCAGTCCTTTGCTCTACCAACTGAGCTACCGCACCGTATTTTTTCCCGCCTTTCGTTTTGTGGTTTGCGGGATCCTGACAACGGGTAATTCCGGACTCCGTTGTTGTTAAACCCTTTGCGGGTAAATGTTTTCAGGGAATACAGGATGCCGGCCATCCGGTTTCAAAGGGAACGCAAAGATAAGTTTCGCGGGTTTATTTTCCAATAATAAAGTTATTTACGATGAAGCGGGTGGTGTCGGCCATCTCGTAATAGGCGCTGTATGCCGTATGGCGGACCACCAGCTCATCAAAATTGACGGGCGAATCGTCGCTGCAGGAAATGCGTATTGATCTCACCACCGGTTGTAACTCAAAATTTTCGGAAGCACGCACCCATCCCGCCATTACATCGGTGGAGCGTGTCGGGGCCACTGAAACAAGCTGGAGCCTGTTCTTGTGTTCATCGAGGAATTCAAGCTCGATATAGGGAAAAGCCATCGTAGCAATTGTCGATTTTGCCCAAAAGGATGCCTCGATCCAGATAGGAGCATCTATGGAAACCGGGATATCGGCCATTAATTTTTTCTTGTGATCAGAAATAAAACTGCCCTTTCCACGAAATGGATCTTCTGTGGTAACTGCATCAAAACCGTCGCGATAAAATAACCGGATGGGCTGCTCACAATAATAGGTGCCATTAGCATACGGATAGGATTTTAGTGCATCCTTTATTTTTTCCCTGTCTGCGATTGCAATTGCATCACCTTTGATACGGGTTGAGTCCATATTAAAAGCGTAAAAAGTAAACCCTGTTTTTTCTGCAAATTTTACGGAGTGGTCAATAATAAATTGTTCACCGGGCAGCATCGGTTTATCTACAGTTACCACAAGCAGATTTTTTGCATTAAATACGCCGTCCTTACTTTGATTTGCTATATAAGGATGCGAAACGAGCTGCGCATTATTCAGCGTTTGCGAAAAAGAAGTGCGGCTCATCATCTGGTCCACAAGCGGTAATCCCGTATGCCAGGAAATTTCCATCGCCTGTGCAAGGGAGCCGTTGGTGCGGTCGACATATAATTTCTCGGAACCCTGAAAAAAGGAGGGCAAAAATAAAATCGCATCGAAATTTTCGGGGCTGTAGGGTGTGCCCTGAAACATGTCTGTGAAATACGTATTTTTCGATACAAAGGGATTTTCTGCATTCCCCTTTTGAATTCCTTTTGCCGTGGTAATAAAATAATGTCCTGAATCATACATCTGTAAACCGGCAATGCCGCAAATAAACAGGTAAGCGAGAATACCCTGCCGCTTTTTTATTTTCTTAAATACCATATAAATAATCGCGGCAATCGAAATGGTGTACGTAAAATAAAATCCCCATGCGAAGCGGCCGGGCGAGCGGAATTGTTTTAATGGGGAAAGTATGTCCAGTAAAAATTCCAATCCCAGACTGAAAGGCAACGCCATGGAAAATAACAGCATGCAAATTCCCGCGATGAACCAGGTGCCCAGATCACCGGGAAGATTTATGAAGGAGCGTTTTATCGAATGTTTGTAGAAATATCTTTTAATAAAAATTAATGCAAGAACAAATAAAAATAATAATCCCACCATGCCGACATACGCGTATCCTTCTGCATCACCGGCGGGTAAATGCAACACCCGTGAAACGGTATTTTTTATAAGACCATCATGTCCGAGAAAAACAGATTGAAAGGAAGCTTTGTATCTGAAAAATCCATACGGGCTTTGCGGCCTGTCGGTCACGGAATCTGTTAACCGTATAAACAATGTGATAAATAAAAGCGGCACGGCACCTGTAAATAATAAGCCTAAAAATTGTTTTCTTTTTTTTGTTTCCCTGAAAAACACCGCCACCAAATAAAAAAATACAAACATACCGGCGATGAGAACATAATACATGTGGATGAATCCGAAAAAAATAATTACCGCAGTGGTAAAAAGTAATCGCGGCCAGGCGTATGCCGATGCCTTCAGCCGTATCATTAAATACCAGACGAGCGGTAAAAAAACAGCATACGTGAGAGCAAAATGTCCCCAGAACCTGTCCAGTTGCGGGTTCATTAATCCGATGAGTATGGAAGCGGCTGCTGCATAATAAGGGGGAAGTTTATAGTGCACCAGTATCTTAAAAATAAAATATACGCAAAATACCAGCGACAGGAACATGAGTATATTCAATATGCCGATCGTGTATTCCGACAGGCGGAACAAATGATTGTCAATGAGATTTAATATTCCTGTAATTACGGGCTGGTCGTCGGTGAAAACCACATGTTCGCCGTAGGGATAATTCATTCCCGTAAAGTGGATCCCGTGATCATAGGCAACATACCAGGCGGGGGTATAATAATTTTTAAATGCATCTCCGCCGGTACACAATAAATAGGCGTTGGGATGAAAAACAATTTTGCTCCATGTGAGACAAATGATCAGCGCAGTAAGCATAATGACCAATACACCCGGTTTGAAGATCGTTTTTTTCACGGCAATCAAAATCTTTTGAAAAATATTTTAAGAAAATTGATCCCTTCATTGAAAAGGATGCTGAACCGCATGCTACTGAACTGCACGTTTTCTTTTAATTCGATCTCGACCGGCTGCATACTGATATCGTTTCTGCGCGATGCCAGAAAAATAAATTCAAGGTCAAATAAATATCTGTCAATTGTTGTAGAGAGAAAAATCTGTTTTCCCGCAGCATTAAATCCTTTTAATCCGCATTGTGTATCCGATACTTTCAGCCGTAAAATAAATTTCGAACAGGCCCGGAGTAACTTTGATATCATGCGTCGCACGGCAGGAACATGCTTGTAATAATTTTTATCTTTTATACCGGCAGCAATATCTGTTGTACCGGATTTAAGCATTTCCCAAATTTTAATTACGCTGGATTCAGTATACGGAAAATCAATATCGGTATAAATGCAAATATCGGCGCGCGAAACAGAAACGCCGGTGCGCAAAGCAGCGCCTTTTCCCTTGTTGATATCGTATTGCAGGTAGGTGAAGGAAGCAATTGCCGAACCGATATATTCAATTTCTGCAGGCTGAATACCTTTGGAGGAACCATCGTTTACCAGAATTAAAGCACATTCAATTCCGGGCAGCCGGCCGGTGATCGCTGTATACGAACGCACAACATTTTCTGCCCAGCCCTTCGCAGGATTATAACAGGGTACAACGATATCGAGGGTAGATGCAGCCAAATCTTATCCGAATAAGCCATAACGGATAATACAATATATAGCACGGAATCCGTCTTTCCAGTTGATCTTTTTTCCTTCTGCATATGTCCTTCCGTAATAGGAAATACCCACCTCATAAATGCGGATGGTTCTGATCTTCGCGAGTTTTTGCGTGAGCTCGGGTTCAAATCCGAAACGATTTTCTTTCAGCGGAATGGATTTTAATATATCCGTGCGCACCAGTTTATAACAGGTTTCCATATCCGTTAAATTCAGATTGCTGAACATGTTACTGATGGAAGTGAGAAATTTATTGCCGATGGAATGCCAGAAAAATAAAATGCGATGCGGGTTGCCGCCGATAAATCTCGATCCATATACAACATCTGCATCGCGCTCCAATACCGGCTTCAGTAAAATATTAAATTCAGCGGGATCGTATTCCAGATCGGCATCCTGCACAATAGTAAATTCTCCTGTTGCATGTGCAATTCCCGTATGCAATGCCGCACCTTTTCCTTTATTTACCGGATGATGCATCGCCTTGATATCCATGCCGGGATGCGCGTCGATAAATGCCTGTAATTTTTCTGCTGTTTTATCTTTTGAGCAATCATTTACTACGATGATCTCCATAGTAATGCCGTTCAGCAATTCCACATTTTTGAGTGTGGTGAGAATTGTCTGAATTGTATTTTCCTCGTTATACGCGGGAACAAGTACGCTCAGTTTTTTTACTTCCATCCGGTTGCGGGAGTAAAAATATACTATTCCGTTGTGGAATGAAAAAGATGCGCGGAATTAAGGTTATTCGGGTGTACCGGAATTAGCCGGCGGCAACTTAATAGAATATTGCTGACCGGGTTTTACAGTAAGCGAATTTGCACGCAGCCACGGATTATAATATTTCAGCATTTTGAAATTGGAATGTTGCTTTAATGCAAAATCCGCAAGGTCGGAAATGGTTGTGTCCACTTTCACTGTTCTGTATGCAAGCGGATCGTAGAGATCACTTTTAGTGAGGAAGAAACCATATTTCTCCGAATTTTCATAAATGATCTTAAAGGCAAGCGTTCTGAAAATATATCGGGATGTTTCGTCCTTCAGGTAAAGATCATAATAGGAATTTTCCTTCTGGTAATTCACTGCACCTTCAATGGCACCCATGCCCGCGTTGTAGGAAGCGGCAGCCAGGGTCCAGTTGCCGAATTTCTGCTGTGCTTCTTTCAGATATTTCGTAGCAGCGAGGGTTGATTTTTCGATATCATAGCGTTCATCCACCTCATTGTTTACCGTGAGACCATAATGCTCGGCGGTGCCTTCCAGAAACTGCCAGTATCCTGCCGCGTTAGCGGGAGAAACCACATTGCGCAATCCGCTTTCCGCCATGGCGAGATATTTAAAATCCTCAGGGATATCGTTTTCTTTCAGGATCTCTTCTATCACCGGAAACCAGCGATGCGCCAGTTTCAGGTTCTGAATGGTATTGGAATGCCAGTAACCGTTAATTGTAAGTTCGCGGTCCATACGTTCTTTTACCTCAAAATCCTGTAAGGGTACTTTTTCACCGGCAAAGGTGATCTGTTCGGGTAATTTCGCTGCGAAATATTTGATCGTATTTACATTTTCGCCAAGCGTGCGCAACGTATCCGAATCGATTGTGGGAGCGGCTGCATTATCGGCAGCATTATTCGTTGCCGAAACAGCCATAACAACCAGGAGTCCGATACCCAGCGTCGCACCTAACAGGATATAATGGATCTTTCTCAATTCGCTTCTTTCTTCTTATAAACAGGAACGGTTGAACAGGGTTCCCCGTACATGATACTTTTAACTATTGGGCGGAGGATGCGTGTGATCTCCAGATATGCATCCACGGGAACTTCCTTGTCACTGCATCCTTTAATAACGACCCTTTGATCTTTAAATTGTGCGGTATCCAGCGCGTCGAGCTGCGCTCTGTATATACGTTTTACAACTTCCGGAACGGTGCCCATATAAATACCAGCTGCATAGGGTTCTGCATTTACGGTAACCAGCATCCATGCCCAGTTGGGAATGATGGCGTCGGCCGAACAAAAGAGTGCGATATGTTTTCCGGTGAAAGAGGCCCAGTCGAAAGCGGCAAGCGCTTCACGGAAATCTTTTTCTTTCAGGATGAGTCCCCTGAACAGATAATCTTTTAAGTCAAATGCAATAATGGATGCCGGATCGGGAAAAAATTCCTCGAGGTCGAAGGTGACGATACCGCTTTGCGCAACTTTATTTACCAGGTCCATTGTCTGTTTCAATTAATTGCTTAACGGCAAAAACCGGAGAATAGTTTTTAATCGCCGAACTGATAGCGATTATCTATTACCTCAGCCTTGTCCTTCAGCTCGTTCATCATGCTCTGTCCCTGATATTTACTCTGGAATGAATAGGTCAACTGATTTTTGTTGATCGTATAATCCTTGGTTTCAGGCGCAGGCGTTGGGGTTCCGGTTTTGATTACATATACACCACGATTGCCGTCAATGGCTTTGGATATTTTTCCTGTTTCCATGCCGAATGCAGTGCCAATTACTTTAGGCTCTAATCCGATGATGGGTGCATAAGGCGTTCCGAGACTTGCATTCGTAACAGAATCAACCCGGAGATTGAGTTTTGATGCAATTGCTTCGAGGCTGGAAGCGCCGTTCATGGCATCTTCAAATTGTTTTTTGAGCATGGCGGCTTTCTTCTCTTTAATCACTTCGGGTTCGATCTGCTCACGTACGTTTTCGAGTTCGGCAATGCCATCTACTTTTACATCTTTTACGTAGGCAATTACTACGCGGTCGGCCATGCTGAAATATTTAAAATCATCTTTTTTCGCTTCAAATGACCAGGTAATTATTTCACGTGAATTATCCATTCCCGGAATATCATACTGATTTTTTTGCAGTGGTTGTGTAACGCGTTTGAATAAACGATTGTCAATTACACCCTGCTCAAATGATTCAGGATCCTGATATTTATTGTAGAAATCGCCGGCGATCTTTTCTATCGAATCGATAGTGGCTTTTCCGGGAGCAATTTGTTTGCTTAATACTGCAATGTTTACAAAATCCTTGCGGTTCTTTATTTCCTTTATCTCAATGATATGGTAACCGAATCCGCTTTTAACGATCTCCACTTTTCCGACAGTACCTGTTTTGAAAAGGAAATCTTTTATTTCGGGAACATAATCAACTTTAGGTGTATTCCATCCGAGGTCTCCGCCGGAAGCTTTTGATCCGCCGTCATCAGAATATGTTTTTGCGAGTTCGGCGAAATCGGCACCGCCTGCGAGTACTGTTTTTAAACTATCGGCAAGTTTTAGTGCGGCAACACTGTCGCGTGATTCATTAATTGAAATAAGAATATGGCGTGAATCCACAGAATCGGGCATGTTTGCACGGCTCTTGATCTTCGCAATTTTGTATGCACCGCCTTGTACATAAGGGCCAACGAGGGAACCCACTTCCTGTGTGAATAATGCATTCACCACTGCGGAGTCGATCGCTTTTGTATAGAGTTCGCTGCGGCTGTAATTTGTTTTACCGAAACGATCTTCATCATCTGAACGCGTAGCAATATAAGTAGAGTCGTTTTTTGCAGCCTTCATTTTTTCGACACTTTCCATCAACCCGTTTAATATAGTTGCACTGTCGGTATGTGTCGGAAGAAAATCCCATGAAACATATTCCACCACGCGGCCTTCTGTTTGCTTGTATTTATTCTTATTAGCGTTGTAATAATTTTTTATTTCTGTGTCGCTGACAGTAATTGTTGAATCTGCAATTGTTGTATACGGAATGGTAACAAATGTGAATTCCGTGCGATTATTGCTTGCGGTATAATTCTTTTTTGCGAGCCATTCAGGAACATACGTGGCCTTGCTGAAAAGTGCGGAATATTTATTTTGCAGATAATCGCGCTTGGCAACTTTTTCCCTGGAAATAAACTGATAATATTCCTGGCGCAACTGCGGATTTTTTTGTTGCGCTTCCTGGTCGCTGATCTGATTTACAAACTGCGGTAAAAGGGCTGCATCGTACTGTCCGGATTTTGAAAGTCCGACATAATAATTTTTAATCACCGGATGCGGGTCATTTCCATAAATAAGATTGCTGAATTCATCTTCCGTGATGGTAATGCCCATCTTATTTAATTCGCGTTCAACGAGTTTCTCATTAACGAAGTCGTTCCAAGCCTGTTCGCCCACGCCAAACTGTGTTTTGGCATCCATCTGATATTGTCCCTGTTCCGCCTGGAGGATGAGGTTATTGAAAGTGAGATATTCAAGCACAGATTCGCTGCGGCGTTCCGCAAACTCATCGCGTGTAACTTCTTCACCGGCAATGGATGCATATTCCGGGGTCTTGTTTTTATTGAAAATGCCGAAGTCGGAACGGGTGGCGTCCTGCACTAAAAAACCGATCAGACACAATGCGATCGCACCGACTGCGAACCAGGAATACTTACGAATCTTTGAAATGAGCATAACTGTATATGAGTTTAAATATATTGGGGCGACAAAGGTAGTGGAATGGATGTGGAAAACAAAACGAAACCGGCAGGTTCTATAACCGGCAGGGGAAGCACTCAGGCGGGCATTTCAAACCCGGGATGGGTCCGGTGCAATTCTGCTGCCCGGCGGGTTGAACAGGGGGTTTGCAGAGGTTAAACATGCTGAGGGATGGAGGGTGCCGGCTGTAAGTGGTAAATCCGACCGGACAGGCAGATGCTATTTTCCAAAAACACGGGACCGGCCTGTCGGGTTATTTTTCCTTTCCGGCATTTTTATATCGTTCTTCCATGTATTTCCTGTTCTTTTTCTTGAAATAATACATGAAGATGGCGATGGCTCCTGTGAACAGGGTAATATAAATGTAATTGCCGTAGGATTCTCCGTTGATGGCGCGGGTGACCAGAACGACCAGTGAGACAATGCAGGCAATGAGCCACATGATCTCAAATATTTTATACAATCTCAAATAGGCGTGCATGCAGTAAATGTAAGGATAAAACATGTTTTTCTTAAAATACATTCCCGCTCTGCCGATTCTCTGAATCGGCTGTGGCGTATGAAGACTCCGTCTTCGCTTCCTTTGCGATTTTCTTTGCAATTGGCGTCACCGCAAATCGCCAGAACAAA
>CAYTFT010000063.1:0-9382 GCA_964437155.1 uncultured Chitinophagales bacterium
GTAATATGCGGATGCAGAACCTGGTTTGCAGATTTTTTTGTGGCGATCATCTCCTCCACATATTCCGGTCGGCGTGCATAGAGATATACATGCTGATTTACTGCCAGTAAATTAGCAACTGCGGTACCAAAACTGCCCGCACCAACAACACCTACGCTTTCGATTTCAGACATGTTTTTCCAGACCGTATCCTTCCAGTCGGTTATGATAGAATAATAAGATCTTCATATTCTGGCATTTCACCATTCCTTTTTTTGTTTTCACAAGCGGACGTTTACTGTGATACACCCCGAGTTTTTTTATACCGTAATCGATCATCTCGTCCATATCGCCATATAAAACAACGGGGTCTACTCTTATTTCTCCTTTGCTTTCCAGTTTTGCGAGTTCTTTTACAAGTTTCCGTACTGCGGATTTAAATTCCTCAAACGGCAGGGAGCGGAATTCTTCCGGCATCCGTAAAACAGAATACAGATCACTGTTATGGTGGTTTGCCTGAAACATTTTAAATGCCGTATAGGCCACTACATGCTCGGGTAACGCAACATTATTTTTTTTGAATGCTTTTAATATGCCTTCACTCAGCATTTTTGTATAAACGGCATCGCGCTGTGTATCATGGGAGAGTTGTCCCTTCGACTTAAAATAATCCCGGATATCGATTGTATTTCCATTGTTGTCGAGACTGTTGCCATTATCATCCACCGGATTTCCGAAAATATCCATACACCTTCCGAAGGCGATGGTAAAATCTGAATCGGCGCTAAAAAATTTTAAAATGAATTTAATGATCTTGGAGGAGGAGGAAGATTTATCACTCGGAACAAAATAGCGTTCCTTGCCTACGTTCTTTAAATGTTCATCGATCAATTCCGGTGCTTCCAGAACAAAGCCATAATTTAATGTGACGGGTACGACATATATCTTTTTGAAATTTTCACCATTTGTTTGCAGAATGAGCCTGCGCTGTGCTTCCAGTGCAGTGCCCAGCAATCCTAATTTCAGCTGGGTTTCCACCATATTGCTGCGGCTGCGCGTGCCGCCCGGAAAAAACAAACTATGTCCGCCCTGCGTGATCACCTGTGTGGAATACGTTTTCAATGCTTCGAGATAGATCGCATTTTTTTTGCGGCGATCCACCCGGAAGGCGCCGAGGCGATTCATAAAAAAGGCAAGGAACCGCACAGAAAATAAATTAAGTCCTGCTCCATAAAAAAATGCGGGTAATCCGATTGCAGAAATTCCCCAGCCCACGGTAATACTGTCGATATTACTCGTATGCGTCGGCACCATCACAATAATGCCATCTTTTGCAAGATGCCGCAACTGATCAATCTCCCCGACGAGGTGAATACTTTTCAGCAGGTCTTTTTTGTTATTGAACAACCTGCGGAAAGCACGTGAATGCGACGCATTTAATAACCGGTTAAATGCGAACGGAACAAATCTTTCGGAAAAATTATAGGTGCCTTTACTGAAATTACCGACGATCTCTTTTACATAGCGCGTAAGAATTTCGCGCAAAATCTGTTTCTCTTCTTCAATTGTATGATCGGGATGGCTTTCTAATGTGACGAGTTTATTTTTAACACCGTTCCAGAAAGTTTTATCATCCGGTGCATCTGTTTTCCATGGGCGGTCGACGCGGATCTTCTCAAGATACACCGCCTTTGCCAGTTCATTCTGGATATCCTTTTCCGTAGGATTTTTTGCCATGATCACCTCCAGCGTCTCCTCTACAACCTCCTTTACCACCCGGTCCCGTTCCCTGCTGATACGGGCGATCGGCCATTCGTCGATATCGGGAATGATGCGCTTATACGGTTTCAGCAGATTCTGCTGCACTTCTTTCTGTTCGGGCATAGAACGCAAATATAAGGATAAGCGAAATCGAAGGAAGGAGCAGGAGGAGGGTTATCCCGTTGGCGGCTGTTCATGTTTTCCGGCTATGACCCTGACGGACAGTAATCTTTTTCTACCCGGTGGTTATGCATGCCGGGATGCAATGGCAGATAGGTGAATGCCTGCCCGAATGCTTTGAAGGCGGGCCCGTTTCTCCTCTTATATATTGAACTATTCCTTGTACATTTGCATTAAGTTGTTTGATCAAAAGTATATCAGGATCCACTTCCGATTACGCGAATCAAATCCTGATACGCGATACCGGATACTACATCGGGGTTGACTGGAATTGACAGCATAGTTCATTGACAGGTAAGCATGCAGAGCATTGTAATTTGGCTCTTTAATCTCAAATTGCAACAACAATTTTAAATGGCGAATACAATTTCGCAATGGCTGCCTAATTCAAGGTAATTAGATAGCTTTCGTTCCCGGTGCTGATTGCCTGATACGGTACCGACGAACGTCGCAACATCAGGATAGTTGTGCATCGTTCCGCTGCATGATGAGATACAGGAACTACGGACAGGTTCAGGTCAGGATCATCACCTTGCCCGTCCCGACAATCAAGATTATCCTAAGCATGTAGAAAGCTTGCTAATGCTTTGTCTGGACGAGGGTTCGATTCCCTCCAACTCCACAATAAAAAAACCAAAACCTTTTGCCTCAGCAAAAGTAAATGCAAAGACCGATTTTCAGAGTCTGTAATTTTACAAGTGATGAAAATCGGTCTTTGCATGTATAGCGAAGCGGTTTTGGTTTTTTTAGTAAGGCCCCCCACGAAGGGATCATGAAAATAATCCCACCAACTCCACGAATCCCGCTAATGCGGGTTTTTTTATACATATTTATTTTTTAAAAATCCAATCTCTTGGGGTCGGTTCCGAGAAGCTTTGCTTAGCCTTTGATTACCTTTCGGATGTGAGCGAATATATTCATAAGAGTCATAATGTATCAGTTTTGCTGTATCATTTTGTTTGCCCAGCCAAGTTTAGTCTGGTTGTATTTACATAAACTGTTGATAAGACACTGAAAGAAGTTTGTGTTGAGCTCACTAAGCGATATGAGATTTCGTTCATAAAGATAGGGACAGACCGTGATCATGTTCATTTTTTGATTCAAAGTGGGCGAATTTTGGACGATAGGATTTTATGTTAATACAGTTGTTCGCCATGGAGATGACAATGCGATACAGATATATGTTAAAGCACAAGGAACTGAAAAGGATTATGTTAAGATTCATGACCAGCAGCTTAGGTTGTTCTGGTACCTCGTCAGCTCTGCTGCGAGGTGTTTCATTTATCTTACAGATTCATCAAAAAAATTATTACATTTGTCTCAAACATACAAAATGGCAAAAAAATTATACAATTGATCAAAGTGCTACTACGGGATATTGGTATTGGCAGTGTAAAGACGGGAGCTCGGAAGGCTGGGAAGGAACAAAAAGTGAAGCTAAAGCAGCAGCTCAAAGTGCATGTTCAGCAGGTTACGTTATCACTCCTCCAAAAGTTGATGCAACTGTTATATCCGGATATTTGGCAACTTTTTCTGCAAAGGATTTAAATAATCAAATAAACAACTTTAGTGTTGGAGAGATTTCTGAGAATTCATTTTGTGGATTTTTTGGACTCGACTGCTTTGAAAATTCTCAATCTAGTGATGCCCAAAAGGCGATTACAATTTTGAAAATCTGGGGAATTTACAGAGGTGGTATTACTTCGACACAAATTAAAACCTTGCATTATTTAAATAATACAGATTTCAATAAATTAATTGCACGGCAATATTTTGGATTACAAATTACAATTAACGATAATGGTACAATTACTTGGAATTTTCCTGCTTAATTTCTATTTTTTGATTCCATTTGGAAATAATCCTACTGGAACTATTGCAGTTCCTGGAAATGATTTTTATGTAGATGAATTTGAAATAACTAATTTGGCTTGGAGAGAATTTTTGTACTTTGAAAAACAAAATGACTCTGTTAACTATAACAAGCTATTACCAGATTCTGCAATTTGGCACAAAGTTTATTCTGGTGATTACTTGAAATTAAATGACTATGATAACTACCCGGTAGTAGGTATAAATTTCTTTCAAGCGAGTCGATTTTGTGCATGGAGAAGCGAGGTTGTAAGCAAAAGAACCGGCAAGGAGACTCTTTATTATTTACCCTCAAAGGAAGAATTTGAATTGGTAGCTGGCATTTTTAACAATAATGAATTTACAGCAAAACTTTCAAATGTCTATAGTATTGATAAAAAAAACAAGGTGAAAGGACTTTGTTCAAACGTATCTGAATTCACCATTTTGGAAGGTATTGCTGTAGGTGCAAATTGGAATAGTGAATCTAGCAACTGCAATTTTCAGGTAACCTATGCCACAAGTTCTGAATATATAGGATTTCGATGTTTTGCTAAGTTTATAAAATAAGTAGTTAATTGTGATTCTTCGTCTTAGATTTATTCTTTTCGATGCGAACAAAATTGTTGACAACAAATCATCAGGACTGCATAAGTTATATATTACAAGGCGATTTTATGAGGGATTTTTAAATAGAGATTAATATTTACCTATTGGAGCAAACTCACTATTTTGGTTGTTTGAAAAAATATAATAGGCATTCTTACAAATAAATTTGTCTCCTCAAATTGTATAATTCCTTCATTTTCAATACCAATTGGTTCGATAACGGTACCCTCAACTCCACTATGAAGCAGAAAAACCGCATAAGTGCGGTTTTGTGTTTTATGATTGTATTGAAACAAAGCCTGCAGGGACCTCTGCTTCAGGGCATCACAACCTCCCAATTCAATATTTACAATTTACGATAATGGTGCAATTACCTGGAAGGGTCCTGCCTGATTACCCTTTGCCAAAAGTTCAGAATATCCGGGATTTTGATGTTTCTCTAAGGTGGTAAAATAATTTTTTAGCAAAAATTTTGTTTTCTCAGCAATACATCGTAATATTGCGATTAATAACGATATGGGACTTGCCAAAACAGAAGACTTTACGGTTAAGGAAAACCGGATTGCACAATTTGCAAAAGCATTGGGACATCCGGCGCGTGTCGCGATCGTGCAATTGCTTTTGAAAAAGCAGGCATGTATCTGCGGAGATATTGTGGAGGAGCTCCCCTTATCACAATCAACTGTGTCGCAACATCTGAAGGAATTGAAAAATGCTGGCCTTATAAAAGGGGATATTGAAGGAGTTACCACCTGCTATTGTATTGACGAAAAAGTATGGAAGGAAATGCAGACGTATCTCGGCACATTTTTAAATACACCCGTGGCCGGCGGTAATTGCTGCTGATTTTTTTTGCGGTGAATAAACGTAATATTACGATAATCGATAAAAAAATAATACTATGCAAACAGATAATGCAATCAAAAAAATGGTCAGAGAAAAATACAGCGAAATCGCCCTGCAGGATAAAACAACAAATGCATCGTCCTGCTGCGGCTCGGGATGCTGTTCGACAGAGCTGTATAATATTATGACAGATGATTATTCCACGCTGGAGGGATATGTGCAGGATGCTGACCTTGGACTGGGCTGCGGACTGCCAACGCAATTTGCAAAGATCAGAAAGGGGGATGTTGTTATTGATCTGGGTTCGGGTGCCGGCAACGATTGTTTCATTGCAAGAAATGAAACCGGTGAAGCCGGTAAAGTGATCGGAATTGATATGACGGAAACGATGATTTCACTTGCAACAAAAAATGCTGCGCAACTGAATTATCAGAATGTTGAGTTTCGTTTGGGAGAGATAGAAGATTTACCTGTGCGGGATGCTGCAGCCGATGTAGTTATAAGCAATTGCGTATTAAATCTTGTGCCGGATAAGCAAAAGGCTTTCTCTGAAATATACAGAGTGTTGAAGGCGGGCGGACATTTTTCTATTTCTGATATTGTGCTGGAAGGAGAACTGCCTGCAAAAATTAAACAGGCCGCAGAAATGTATGCAGGCTGCGTTGCGGGAGCTATTCAAAAACAGGATTATCTGAAAATAATTAATGATCTTGGTTTCCGGAATACCACACTCCAAAAGGAAAAAGTCATTATCGTTCCTGATGATATCTTATCAGCATATTTGACAGAGGAAGAAATTACCCTGAATAAAGAATCTGGGACCGGTATTTATAGCATCACGGTGTATGCTGAAAAACCCGATGCAAATTGTTGTGATAAATCTTCCTGCTGTAATTGACCGAAAATGAAAGCGAAAGTATTATTTCTCTGTATTCATAACAGTGCCCGCAGCCAGATGGCGGAGGCCTACCTCAAAAAATATGGAAGCGCATTTTTTGACGTGGAAAGTGCAGGACTGGAGCCCGGTAAATTAAATCCACTTGCTATAGCAGTAATGCAGGAGGAGGGTATTGATATTTCCGGTAACCCTGTTAAAGATGTTTTTGCGCTCTCTGCGGCGGGGAAAAGTTTTGATTATGTAATAACCGTCTGTGATGCAAAAAATTCTGAACGATGTCCTGTTTTTCCCGGCCGGCATAAAAAAATTGCATGGGACTTTGACGATCCCTCCGGTTTCACGGGTACTACGGAAGAAAAACTGGCAGCTACCAGGCAGGTGAGGGATTTAATTAAGCAAAATGTATTGCAGTTCATGGATGATGTTGCTAAGCAAAAAGTATGAGAAAATATATTGCTGAATGTTTGGGAACATGTGCGCTTGTTTTTTGCGGTACAGGCGCAATTGTTATCAATGAAATAAGCGGCGGAGCAATTTCAACGCCCGGCATCGGGATGACCTTTGGGCTCATCGTTATGGTCATGATCTATGCATTGGGTGATATTTCCGGTGCGCATTTTAATCCGGCGGTGAGTATTGGATTTTGGCTCGCAAAAAGAATGTCTTTCAAAGAGGCTTCCGCTTATATCGGGGCGCAGTTGATCGGGGCACTGATTGCAAGCCTGCTGGTCAGGACTTTATTTCCACAAAACGAAATGTTGGGATCCACATTGCCATCCGGTTCCGCATCGCAATCCTTTCTCCTTGAAATAATTCTCACTTTCTTTTTAATGCTTACCATAATTAACGTTGCGACCGGTGCAAAAGAAAAAGGAATAACTGCAGCACTGGCAATTGGCGGGATGGTTGGGTTGGAGGCAATTTTCGCGGGCCCTGTCAGCGGAGCTTCCATGAATCCGGCGAGGTCATTAGCACCGGCATTAATTTCCGGACATTTGCACGATCTCTGGATATATCTGATCGCTCCCGTAATTGGATCTGCTCTTTCAATTATGATGCATAAACTGCTTGAAATAAAAAATAGCACGACAGAAAATTGAAGCATAATAATACGATTCTCCATATTTCTCTTTTATCAATTTCACTTTTATTTGCTAAACATATGATTTTCTAATTTACCTGTTCCCGCGTCCTTCAGCCCGGGATTATGTTTCTCACTTTGTAACAATTATCACTGACACCACCGCTGCCTGTTTTTACCTTTGTAAAAAAATAAATATGACCATACAGGAAATCATTCAATCGGGCAATGCGGTGGTGATCGATGTGCGCACCGATCTGGAATTTAATACCGGACATGCGCCGGGCAGCCTCAATATTCCGCTGCACCTCCTTCCTTTACAGGCAGAAAAGATACGATCGTTCGGGAAACCGATAATACTTTGTTGCGCCTCGGGTGCACGGAGTGGTCAGGCAAAGCAGTTTCTCACGGCACAGGGAATTGGAGATTGTTATAATGCCGGCTCATGGAAGGATGTTGATTATTTAATGCAGGTAAAATCATAACTATGTTTGCAGCAATAAAAAAATTATTTTCCGGTTCGCCGGCAGTTGATTACGGTGCGCTTATTAAAAACGGCGCCGTTATTATTGATGTCCGCACACCGGGTGAATTTAAATCAGGACACGTAAAAGGTTCGTTAAATATTCCGCTTGACCAGCTCGCAGGAAGTGTCAAAAAGATCAAAGCATCGGGACCTGTGATCGTTTGCTGTGCTTCGGGTATGCGCAGTGCATCAGCAAAAAATATTCTCAAAGGAAAAGGGTTCACAGAAGTGTATAATGCGGGTGCATGGACTAAGTTGCGGAAGTATGCGAATTAATTTCGGCGCTCCGGACTGGAAATTTGCTGCTTTGCTTTGTCTCACCCTGGGCCTTGCGCCGTTTACCCCCGAGCCGCATATTGTCGGGAAAATCCGGTGGATCGCAGGAGGTGCGCATGGCATGCAGGCAATTGACTGGTTCGATACGGTGCTGCACGGATTTCCCTGGTTGCTGCTGCTGTACACAGTGATAACTCTGTTGTTGCGCAGAAAGCAACGGTCGCAGGTGAAATAGTTTCCCGTTTTGGTTTTAATTTTATCCCTGCTTATGGATGAAATTAAAGCATATCTCCAGAAATATTTTCCGCAACTCGAAGACAGGCTGATCGATACGATCGCCGAAAAAAGTTCGATCCGTGTTTTCAACCGCGATGAGATCATCATGCAGTCGGGCCGCTATATACGGTTCACACTTTTGGTGGTGGACGGAATGGTAAAATTGTATCGTGAAAATGACGAGGGAAAGGAATATTTTATTTATTTCCTCGAACCGGGAGATGCATGTGCCTTATCGCTCATTTGCGCAGCCCGAAACCAGCATAGTGAGATAACGGCAGTTGCAGTGGAGGAGACGACAGCTATTCTGATCCCGCTCGAGATCATGGATGCGCTGATGCGCGATTATAAATCATGGTATTATTTCGTTTTGCAAACCTATCGCACGCGATTTGAAGAATTGCTGAATGTGATCGATCAGATCGCATTCAAAAACATGGACGACAGGCTGGAATTATATCTCAATAACCAGTTCCGCGATCTTAAAACAAATATCTTACAGATCACACATCAGCAGATTGCGAATGATCTCAATTCCACAAGAGAGGTGATCTCACGTCTGCTGAAAAAAATGGAACAGGACGGAGATATTAAATTACACCGCAACGCAATAGAATTAATTAAGGAAAAAGTATGACCGAATTTTTATCGAAAGAGTTCTGGCAGGAACGATATGACTCCGGCGAAACGGGTTGGGACATGGGTGCCGTTTCACCGCCGCTGAAGGCATTCATTGATACACGCGAAAATAAAAACCTGCGGATTTTAATTCCGGGCTGTGGAAATTCTTATGAAGCAGAATATCTTGCCTTGCAGGGTTTCACCGATGTTACCGTTATTGATATCGCACCCGGACCGGTGGAGCGCTTGCGAAAAATATTTAATGCAGAGGAACTCGGCAGGGTCAAAATAATCCTCGGCGATTTTTTTGATCATGCCGGAACCTACGATCTCATACTGGAACAAACTTTTTTTTGCGCTCTCGATCCGCTGATGCGTGAACACTATGCGGAAAAGATGCACACATTGCTTGCAAAAGGCGGTGAACTTGCCGGCGTTTTGTTCAGCGTACATTTTGATAAACCCGGTCCGCCGTTCG
>CAYTFT010000064.1:0-9350 GCA_964437155.1 uncultured Chitinophagales bacterium
TACGGAGATCGGCGGAACCGTAGGCGATATTGAATCATTACCGTATATCGAGGCGGTGCGACAGCTTAAATGGAAACTGGGTGATACGCGATGTCTTGTGATTCATCTCACCCTCATTCCTTATTTAAGTTCGGCGCAGGAACTGAAGACAAAACCGACACAGCACTCAGTAAAAATGTTGCTCGAAAGCGGGGTGCAGGCCGACATTCTGGTTTGCCGCACCGAACATCCGATCACAAAAGATATCCGCCGGAAACTGGCACTTTTCTGCAATGTGAACGTGAATTCTGTATTGCAGGCGATTGACGTGAGCACCATTTATGATGTTCCTCTGAATTTGCTGGAGGAAAATGCCGATGAGATCGTTCTTGCGAAACTCAAACTCAGCAAAAAAGGCGAACCTGATCTTAAGAACTGGAAGGCATTTTTATCCCGCCTGAAAAATCCGACCGAAACGGTGAGGATAGGGCTCGTTGGAAAGTATGTTGAATTACAGGATGCCTATAAGTCCATTCTCGAATCGTTTATTCATGCCGGCGCCGCAAACGAATGTAAAGTGCAGGTGATATCCATCCAGAGTGAGCATATCAATGAAAATAATGTTGCCGAGAAGATCGGCGATCTTGATGGTATACTTGTCGCACCGGGATTTGGCGACAGAGGGATCGAAGGAAAGATCACTGCAATAAAATATGTGCGGGAAAATAAAATTCCTTTCTTCGGTATTTGTCTCGGAATGCAATGCGCCGTGATCGAATTCGGAAGACATGTATTAAAAATGAAGGATGCACATTCCACCGAAATGAATCCGAAAACCAAACATCCGGTGATCGACATGATGGAGGAACAAAAGCATATCACCGAAAAGGGCGGCACCATGCGTTTGGGATCTTATGATTGCCGGTTATTTAAAAAGACAAGGGTTTTCGATATCTACAGATCGCAAAATATTACCGAGCGCCACAGACATCGCTACGAATTTAATAATGCCTATCTCAAAGACTACGAAGCACACGGTATGATGGCCGCGGGATTGAATCCGCAGCAAAACCTCGTGGAGATCGTTGAGCTCAAGGACCATCCCTGGTTCATTGGCGTGCAGTTTCATCCGGAACTGAAAAGCAAAGTGGAAAACCCGCATCCGCTTTTCATTTCTTTTGTGAGAGCTGCCATCGAGCAGAAGGAAAAGAAGTCGCGCAGTACCAAACGCAAATAAATTGTCAGCCGGGGTCAGCAGTTGCTGATCACCCTATCAATCCGTCTGCGGCAGGCAATATCCGTGCTCCCGCATCGTCAGATAGTTGTGCCGGCTTACAGGGCCGAAACCTTTGGTTTTTCTTTGCCAATGGGTTATCAAAACCTAACTTTGCCGCTCAATTATTCAAAATCAATGGATCGTAATAATGTAATCGGGTTCGTTCTGCTGGGCATACTCATCGTGGTGTTCTTTGTGTTCCAGAGCCGTGACGCCAACCGTATACGGGTTGAACAGGCGAAGAAGCACCATATTGAAGACAGTATTAAGCTGGCAAAAGCCGATTCCATCCGGATCGTCGACAGTATTTTTCTCGCAAAAAATCCTCCGAAAGAAACTGCACCTGCATTAAATGGCAGCAGTGCCGTAGTTGCGATCCCTGACAGTCTCAAAAAAACACTGAGTGCCGAGGCGATCAAAAGAATGGAAGACTCACTCGCGCTGGTGAAAAAGCAGGCGATGTACGGACCGTTCGCTGCTGCAATGGCAGGCACAGAAAAAACCGATTCTATTGAAAACGACCTGCTGAAAATCGTATTTACCAATAAAGGCGGCCGCATTGCACGCGTTGAATTAAAACAATATAAGAATTATCACGGTGGTGTATTAAAGCTGGTGAATGCAGAGGATAACCGCTTTAATTATAATTTCAATTACCGCGACAATGGTGTAGAAAAACTGATGAACACCGAAGATCTGTTTTTTACCGCACAAAAATCATCAGATGGAAAATCACTCACCTTCACGGCAGATGCAGGAGAAGGCCGTTCGTTTCAGCAGACATATACATTCGGCGCCACAGACTATCTCATCGATTACAATATAAAACTGAACGGATTCGAACAACTTATTTCGAGCCGCGATCCTGTGATCATTCTCAACTGGCAGAACAGCATGCAGGAGCAGGAAAAAAATATCAAGTATGAGCGCCAGTATTCTAAATTATATTTCAGCACAGCCGACGGCGATGTGGATTATAAAAATACCAACGGTGAACTGAAATTCGACTCTAAAGTAAAATGGGTGAGCTGCCAGCAGCAATTCTTCAATACAACACTTATCGCAAAAAATAATTTTGAAAACAACGGTAAGATCAATGTATTTGCAGAAGACACCTCGAAATTTGTAAAGCAATGTATCGCTGAATTATACATTAACTACAATAATAAACCGGCGTTTGAATTCCCGATGCAATGGTATCTTGCGCCCAATGATTATAAATCTTTAAAAGCCCTCGATCTCGGCATTGAAACCATTATCCCGACCGGAACAGGCATCATCGGATTTATCAATAAGCACGCAATCGTTCCGCTATTTAACTGGCTGGGTGGATTTATCAGCAATTACGGACTCATCATTTTACTGATGACGCTGATTATCAAACTGGCGCTGACGCCACTCACTTACCGCTCCTATTTATCCATGGCAAAAATGCGCGTGTTGAATCCCGAGATGGCGGAGATTCGTGAAAAATATAAAGATGATCAGGCGAAACTCGGACAGGAGCAATTAAAATTATTCCGCAAAGCGGGAGTGAATCCGATGGGTGGTTGTATCCCGACATTATTATCCATGCCGATCCTCATCGCGATGTTCCGTTTATTTCCGGGAACGATCGATCTGCGTCAGCATTCCTTTTTATGGGCGAAAGATATGTCCACCTACGACGATGTCATCAGGTGGGGAACAACCATTCCTTTTATCGGCAACCATATCAGTATTTTCTGTATTCTGATGACGATCAGTTCTGTTATGTATATCAGAATGAATATGCAGAATTCGACACAGCTCGCCGGACCGATGAAAACGGTGCAATACATTACACCGGTTTTCTTCTTTTTCTTCCTGAACAGCTCCCCTGCTGCGTTGACATATTATTATCTTGTTTCCAACCTCACCACTTTCGGCCAGCAATGGGCGATCAGAAAATTCTTTATTAATGATGCCGACATCCACCGAAAGATCCAGGAGAATAAAGCCAAACCCGAAAAGGCAAAATCCGGATTTTCGAAACGCCTTGAGGAAGCAATGAAACAACAACAGCGGTTAAAAGATCAGCGGGAATCGCAACAGCGGAAAAAGAAATAAGGCATCCCTTTATTTTCCGGAGTGCACTTTGCTGCTGTATGCAGATGTAATGCATTGCTCCTTCGTTTAATTTCGCATAATTCTTTAATTTAGCAGAAATACCTGCTGATGTCCGCAAACCTTCCGGAGCGAAAACAAAAAAACACCTATGTGCTGGTGATGGTGTTAGTGCTTGCCATTATTATTGCCATAGGTCTTGAGCGGATATTCAGTGCCTTTCTCGGAGCCACTATCATTTATGTAGTATTCAGGCCGCTGAATATTTATTTACAGGAAAAACGCAAATGGAATAAAGGACTTTCGGCGGCATTGATCATGCTCATTTCTTTTGTATGTATGATAATTCCCGTATTTCTCATTCTGAATATGATCGCCGACAAGGTCATGTTTTATGTCGAGAATCCGGATATTGTTGAGAATCTGCTTCTCAATATTAATAAATTCGCAACCGAAAATCTGAACGACCCCAAACTTGTAGACAATACGATCAACGCATTAAAAAATCAGGCTGCCGGACAGATCTCCTCCGTGATCAACGGCTCGGTAAATATTTTTGTCCAGATCATCATCATGTATTTCACGTTGTATTTTACAATGAAATATTTCCGCGGATTTGAAAAAGGACTGGTGCATTATTCGCCTTTCAAAACTGCCGATGCACATAGAATCGGGCATGAGTTACGGAACATGACATATTCGAATATTATCGGTCAGGGATTTATTGCCATCATCCAGGGAACATTGCTCGGTATCGGGTTCTGGATCTTCGGATTGAACGATCCGTTTTTTTACGGTGTGCTTGGCGTATTATTATCCATGATCCCTTTTTTCGGGACGCCTTTTGTTTTTGTACCGGCAGGACTTATCGAAATTTCAAACGGGCACATAGGATCAGGCATAGGGATAATCTTATACGGGTATCTGCTGGTTACGATGATAGATAATTTCATCCGCATGGCAATAGGAGAAAAACTGGCGCATACGCATCCGCTCATTACCGTAATTGGTGTGGTGATAGGCCTTTCCCTCTTTGGGATACTCGGGATACTTTTCGGTCCGCTGCTGCTGAGTTTATTTATTATTTTGGTGAAGATCTACAAATCCAATTTAGCGGATATCAACAAGCTGACGGAAGAAACGGAAGAAGCATAATTCATGCGGATTTTAATCACCGGTTAAATTGCATACGCATTCCGGTACTTCCTTCGATTATTTTTCCATCGTTATACACCCTATTGCCATTAACAAAAGTCATCTTTACTTTTCCGCGAAAGGACATACCTTCCAGCGGACTCCATCCGCATTTATACAATAAGGATTCTTTTGTTACGGTATGCGGTGCATCCGGATCAAGTAAAAAAAGATCCGCAAAATAACCTTCACGGATAAATCCGCGGTCCTTTATTTTAAAACAGGTGGCAACATTGTGGCTCATTTTTTCAGCTATCTGTTCCAGCGTAATCATTCCTTTATGATACAGTTCCAGCATTACCTGTAAACTATGCTGCACCATCGGAGCGCCGCCGGGGCATTTGGTATAGGGATGGGATTTTTCTTCAAGTGTATGTGGTGCATGATCTGTGGCAACAACATCCAAAGTTCCTCCGAGCAGCGCTTTGAGCAATTCCGGTTTATGCCGTTTGTCCTTGACGGCAGGATTCCATTTGATACGCGAACCTAAAGTATTGTAATCATCAGCATCAAAATATAAATGATGCACACAAACTTCAGCCGTGATTTTCTTTTCTGCAAGCGGGAGTGCATTCGTAAACAATACAATTTCATCCGCAGTACTGATATGTAAAACGTGCAGCCGCGAATTGTATTTTTTTGCAAGTTCAACGGCAAAGGAAGAGGATCTCAAACAGGCTTCCTCATTGCGTATAACGGGATGCTCCTGTATTGGAATATGCTCACCATATTTTTCTTTTGCGTGTTCAAGATGATGTAAAATCGTTGCTTCGTCCTCACAATGTGTTGCAATGAGCACGGGTGCATTCCGGAAAATATTTTCGAGTGTGGCGAGATCATCTACCAGCATATTTCCGGTAGATGAACCCATAAAAATTTTGATCCCGCAAACGGATGCAGGGTCTGTTTTCAAAACCTCCTCTGCATTATCATTGCTTACGCCCATATAAAAGGAATAATTCGCAATACTTTTTCGGGCCGCAAGCAGATAGCGTTCTTCGAGTAATGTCTGCGTCAATGAAGGAGGATTAACATTCGGCATATCCATAAATCCGGTTACACCGCCTGCAACGGCTGCGCGGCTCTCTGTAAAAAGTTCAGCTTTATGGGTGAGTCCGGGTTCACGAAAATGGACCTGATCGTCAATGATGCCGGGCATTAAAAAAAGTCCGCGTGCATCCACCTCCTCAGCACCAAAAGGAACATCGATGATACCGCCGATGCGAACGATACGATCCTGATGAATTAACAGATCGCCCGCAATAATTTTTCCTTCATTGACGAACTGTGCATTTTTAATTAGATATCCGGCCATAATAAATTGAAGAAATAAAAATAATCAAAAAAATCTCTCCCAAAGAAACGATTTTATCCCGCAGACGGCGCAGATTTTCGCAGAGGTGCTTAAGTGATTAAAGCTTTTCGTTATCTATTGGCTGGTGTTGGCACCGATATAAATATTTAATTCCCGGTTCCCAAAATTGCACAACAGCATCCGCCTGCCACGTCGGATTTTCAACCGCGGCCGACACATTTGCACATTCATCTGCGCCCGTTCACTCCACCCAGTCTGCCACAAACAAATTCGTATCGTGCGGATGCGCAGCATTTCGGTTGCTTGCGAAGACAAGTTTTTTCCCGTCGTAAGAAAACATCGGAAATGAATCAAATACAGTATCGAAGGTGATCTGTTCCAAACCGGTTCCGTCGAGATTGATCATAAATAAATTAAACGGAATTCTTTTGGTTACATGGTTAGAAGAAAAAATGATCTTATTTCCGGAAGGATGAAAAAACGGCGCCCAGTTCGCTCCGCCCAGTTGCGTGATCTGACGCAGTTCACTGCCATCGGCATTGCAGGTAAATAATTCCATCGCCGTTGGTTTTACAAATCCCTGCGCAAGTAAATCTTTATATTCTTTTACCGCTTCCGGTGTTTGCGGGCGGCTTGCACGAAATACGATGCGGCTGCCATCAGGAGAAAAAAATGCACCGCCGTCGTAACCAAGTCCGAATGTTATTTGCTTCAACGATCCGCCATTCAGATCCATGGTCCATAATTCCAGGTCGCCGCTGCGGTCGCTGGTGAAAAGAATTTTATCTCCTTTGGGAGAGACAACTGCTTCCGCATCATAAAAATTATTATCCGTGAGCTGCTGTATGATATTTCCTTTCAGGTCGGCAATATAAATTTCGTAGCTGTTATAAACGCCCCAGATATACCCTTTGCTTTTATCCGGATCGGCGATACAGGAATCAGATTTTCCATGCGTGGATGCGAAAATTACTTTTTTGTTTCCGGGCAAAAAATAACTACAGGTGGTTCTGCCTGTTCCGGTGCTCAGCATACTATATTCAAACCGGGAGCCATCGGTCGGGATCCTGCCTGTATAAATCTGATCGCAGGGAACATTTTCTGCAGGATTGCGCCGCTGAAAAGTGATCATCCGGCTGTCGAAACTGAAATATCCTTCCGCATTATCGCCGCCGAAGGTGAGCTGCTGCATATTTTTAAAATGTTTTTCCTGGGGATAAACGAGTGAATCGGATACCGGAGACTGCGGTAATGGCTGACCGGCAGCAGTCGTATTGGCGCTGCTGTTACATCCCGCGATAACCACATAAATAAGTACAGATAATATGAAGACTGAAAATCCCTGTTTCATGTTTTTGAATTCTGCTGCAAAAGTAATTACGCCACGTCATTTATCTGAGTAACACAGCGTTAAATACACGCAAATATGTAATTTTGCACTATGCTTTCGAAAAAGTGGGTCATCGGGGGAATTGCAGCAACCATCGTAGTTGCAGCGGGTATATTTTTTTCCCGCGAGGCAATTTTCAGCGGAAAAAAGAACGGAGGAGAAACGGTTGATTCACTTGCCATGATAGAAAAACTGACACCCGAGATCGGCGAACTCTCGGCAGCAATTAAAAAATCCCCCGAAAATGCAGGATTATATTATGCCAGGGCCAACGCTTATTTTGATTACGGCAACCTGAAATATGCAATGCTCGATTATCAGAAAGCATATACAATGGATTCGACGAATGCGTCGCATGCACTCGGACTCAGCGACTGTCTTTTTGAAGTGAATAATGCAGACGGCGCGATCGGTATCCTGTTGGAATTTCTTCGACATGATCCGAATAATATTGATATCACACTCAATCTCGGTATCGATTATTTTCTTCTGCCCAAACCCCAGTACCAGAAAGCACTGGATGCATTTAACGGAGTATTGAAACTCGATGTGCAAAATGCCGATGCCTATTTTTACAAAGGCATGATTTATAAGGAAAGCGGAGATACCGCAAAAGCGATTTCCAATTTTCAGACGACAGTAGAAACCGATCCCGATTATTATGATGCCTATATGCAGCTAGGCACTATTTATTCCGCCAAAAAAGATCCGGTTGCCATTAAATATTTCGATAATGCGATCACCGTGAACGATACCAGCACGGAAGCGCATTATGCGAAAGCAAAATTTTATCAGGATAACGGAAAGATCGCCGATGCGATAGATTATTATAAAAAAATAATTGAACGGTCACCGCAGGATGCAGATGCCATCTACAATCTGGCCACTATTTATTTCGGTATAGATTCAATCGAAAAAGCCTATCGTTTTTACGATCTTTGTACAAAACAGGCGCCCGCAAAAGCAATGGGCTATTACGGAAAAGGATTATGCGCCGAAGAATTAAAAAAGTACGACGAGGCTGTTTCATTTTATACGCAGGCTTTAAATTTAAATCCTGACCTGAAAGATGCAGAGGAACGTCTTCAAAAATTAAATGCACAATAAGCAATGATAAAGATCACATTTCCCGATGGAAGTATAAGAGAATTCAACGACGGTGTCACCTCGATGGAAATTGCAAAGTCGATCAGTGAGGGACTGGCAAGAAAGGTATTGAGTGCCGAAGTAAATGGTGAGGTATGGGACCTGTCGCGCCCAATTTCCGGCGATGCAACAATTAAATTGCTGACATGGGACGATGCAAAAGGAAAATCTACTTTCTGGCATTCGAGTGCACACCTTATGGCAGAAGCGCTGGAGTCGTTATATCCCGGTGTAAAATTCGGGATAGGGCCGCCGGTAGATAACGGATTTTATTATGATATTGACCTCGGCGGAAAAGTACTAAGTGCCGAAGAACTCCCGAAGATCGAAGAGAAAATGCGTGAACTTGCAAAAAGAAATTCTGCGTATGTACGGCGCGAGGTAAGCAAAGCTGAAGCCATTGCATATTTTACCGGCAAAGGAGATGAATATAAACTGGAACTTATCAGCGATCTCGAAGACGGGAAGATCACATTTTATTCGCAGGGAAATTTTGTCGATCTCTGCCGCGGTCCGCATATTCCGGAAACAGGAATTATCAAGGCGATAAAACTCACCAATATTGCCGGTGCTTACTGGCGGGGTGATGAGCATAATAAAATGCTCACCCGTATTTACGGTATCACCTTCCCCAAACAAAGTGAGCTGGATGCCTATGTCACGATGATGGAAGAAGCGAAGAAACGCGACCACCGCAAACTCGGAAAAGAACTGGAGATCTATACGACTGATGATGAAGTGGGTCAGGGACTCATTTTATGGATGCCGAATGGCGCCGCCATCATTGAACAACTGGAAAAACTGGCAAAGAAAAAAGAGGACATGGCGGGCTATTTACGTGTGAAAACCCCGCATATTGCCAAGGAAAATCTGTATCTCACCAGCGGTCATCTTCCCTATTATGCCGAAAGTATGTATCCGCCCATGGAAATGGAGGGCGTAAAATATTATCTCAAGGCAATGAA